>NZ_JBXWRL010000063.1:0-27157 GCF_059612885.1 Ruegeria sp. YKSD179
TTCTCAAGGAATGACGCGATCGGCAACGCCGCTGTGGTGGTTGCGGCGGTTCTGGTTGGGTGGACCGGCACATCCTGGCCCGATCTGGTAGTCGCCTTTGCAATTGCAGGGGTGTTTCTCCAGTCCTCTTGGGTGATTGTACGTGATGCGCGCCGGGACATCTCTGAAAGTCGATCTGAAGGCCCATAAGCGATTTGTTAGAACTGGCCTGTAAAGCGGACAATCAGACAAGTTGCATCGAATGTCCGGACAGAACCCAATGATTTCGAGGTTGGACACTGTACTCCTTGAATTGCGGGTTTCTGATCACAAATTTCTCGCAGGCGACGCATTCTGCGGATGGCGAACTCGGCAAGAGCAATCAGCAAGATGGTGAACACAACCGTCGACAAGATTGACTTGCTCACCGACGCCAAACTTGCCGCTATAACCAGTGCTTCGGGAACGCCAAGACCGGCATTTAGCATCCAGACGATTAACCCATTCTCAGCATAGTCCGCGATTGCCGCGAGATAGGCTACAACGGCAACGGCTCGATACCATCGAGCAGTCGCGCCAAAGGATTGCGACAACCAATAAAGCGAGCTGGCGCTCGAAATCGCCAATAGGGCCGGGTACACGGTGTCCAGTGGAATTTGCATCAGTAGATAAACACGTCGTCCTTCTTCTCCGAGCGCGGAAATGAGTGCCAAGGCATCGGCGAAGGAATAGCCGGTTGGTCGCATGTCGAATGCCCTGACCCCGGTGATCCGTTCGATATCTGCAAGCGACCCGAAGACCATAAGGCAGTAAACGAGCACCGCGGCGCACCAGAACAGCAGGATCCGTGAACCATGCGTCGGGTAGGAAAGGAAGCTATTCATGGGTTTTCTCCAGCATTGACGCTGCTGGGCTATCAGTTTGCGGCCGGTTCAAGCATTATCATTTGATAACGTGAGTTAGGGGCGCATGGAGTGGAAATTCATCTGAAGACCATAGAAGAACTCATGACGGAACTCCCGGACAAAGATCGGGAGACACTGGTAAATGCATTCGAAATACGTAACTTGCCAATCGGAAGTTACATGTCGAGCCAAGGTGAGCGAGACGAGAATGAGTATTTCCTACTAAGTGGACGTGCGCGAAGCATAGTCACCGATGCCGAGGGTACGGAGGTAACCCTGAACCTGTACGCTGCCCCAATGGTGATAACGCCCAACATGGCCAGAACGTCAGGTGGATGTTCGTTGGTGGATATTGAGATTTTGGATGACGCCGTTGCAGCGACAATGCCAGCTGCGCAGTTGATGGACCTAATGGTGAATTTCGAAAGCATACGAGAATGGGGTAATAACTTAATGCGCCAGGAGTTGACCCGCAAAGTCGGACGCGAGTGGTGCCTAGCAGCATTGAGCGCGCGGCAACGTTTAGAGTGGTTTCGAAGTGTACACCCAGGGTATGAGGCGCTGTTTGCCCATTTCCACATTGCTTCATATTTGGGAATGACGCCCGTCACACTGAGCAGAGCTCGCAACCGGTAACTACAGGCAAATAATTTTCGGCGAAGGCGGGCAAAGATCGGAGCCATTTTCTTGCAAGGCAATGGCGGCTTTGTCCGCATTGCGGTCGCTCGCGGCATTTCAGCGAATGACCGCACCGAGCCCAAAGCAGCCTTCAAATTGAATTTTTTCTCAATTGTAAGCACCGGATGAATACGTCAATTCATAAGAGTGGCTGTATAACTCGAAAACAATACCGAATGGATCTTCCACATAGACCATCCGGTAAGGTTTATCGCCCGGGTAGTAGTAACGAATGGGCATCCGCTGCTTTCCCCCGGCCGCTACGATTTTTTAAACCAAACCTTCAACGTCGGGATCTTGGATACAAAAGTGAAATGTCCCGTTGCGCCGGTAGTCTATGTTGTTTTCTGGCGCGTAATTCCCGTCGAATTCGAAAATCTCAATCCCAACGCGGTCCGCAGTAGCCATATGCGCTATGCGCAGTTTTTTCCATTCTGGTCCAAAGACATCCGTGCACATCACACCAATATCGCTATCATCCTCCAGAACGTCCGTCGGCGGCATGATGACGTAGAAGCCAAACACGTCGGAATAAAATTTTACGGCTTCATCAACGTCTGGCACAGAGAGCCCTATGTGAGAAAAGGATCGAGGGGTGCGCGACATGGTTGCTCCTTACAACTGTTGTGGACCAAAGATCAGTTTCAAAAAGATGATCTGCAGGTAGAAATCTGCCTAATACAAGAAAAGTCAAATTGTGTTTGCCAAATTCGAGACCACGGCCAACAAATTGATTGGCCCTCCAGCATTGACCTGCGGATAGACATTTGCCGGGCATTGAGAACGGCCAATTCCGCAATTCAGGCGCTCACGAAAAATCTTCGAATGTCCACACCGAGCCCAATGCGGCGTTCTAAGACTATCCCGCCGAACCGTTACTTCCATTTGATCATTGTCAAAAGAACCGGTCGGTTGTCTCATGGCCGAGCAATCAAGGTGCAAAGGAACCAGTTATGAGCTTACTTGTCCATTACACACTCAAGTCCGAAGATCATTACGAGGCGCAGATTACCGCCATGACTAATCTTGTGGCGGGATTGAAGTCGGAAAAGATCGACGGACTGCACTATTCGTGCTTCTCCACAGATGACCCACTGCGATTTATCGGCATCCTTGAGTTCCAAGACGATGCTGAAAAGCAGGCCTTCTTGTCCTCGGCGGCTTTTGACGCTTATCGCGAAGCAGTAGGGCCCACGTTCGCCAATCCTCCGACGACGACGAACATTTCAGAAATCGCTTCAACCCGCAATTGAACGCATGGTTTTTGACGCCCAAGCGGCTGTTTGTCTGGCGGAGCGAGTGTTCATTGGAAACTCCATTCCCGCCTTTCCGTGTGCGGAAAAATTATGTTTACCTACTTCTTGCGACTTGCCGCTCCCTTCGCAGAAGGGCCTTCCATTCGAGCGCCGGATGCTCTGATGGAGCGAATGGCTGCTTTTCGGCAATCAAATGTAGAGCGCTGGGCTGCGATGCGCCTACGGGACTTTCGTGAGTACAGAGCCGACGGCCTCGGCGACGTCGGCCACAAGGAGAGTCGGCCGTGGGTCAAAACGGTTCTCGTCTCCTGGATGATACTTCCCAGTCTGGGTGAGAATGCCGGCAGCGGCACCAGCAACCAATGCGCCAGAAATGTCACTCTCAGCATCGTCTCCTATCATTACGACTTCAGACAGCTCTAAGTTCATGCTGTGGGCGCCGGCGAGGAAGAAATCAGGAGACGGTTTACCCAATAGAAACGCGGATTTTGCGCTAGAGTACTCAAGTGCTTTGACAAAAGCGCCTACATCCATGCTGAGCTCTCCATCGGAGTCGCGAAAAACGCGATTTGCTGCCAATGCAATAAGCGGTGCTCCGTCCATAAGAATGCGGAAAGCTGCATTCAAGCGCTCATATGTGAAGTGGAGGCCTGCGTCACCAACCACAACCGCAACTGGTCTACCTGACGGTGTTTCTAAAAAGTCCTCGATCAGGTCTGGGTGAACTAGAAGATGTGGTGAATACCCCTTTTGCCTGAGCCAAACACACGCTACTTCTGCCGGCGTTATGATCTCGCTTTTGTCATTGGTGATTTTAAACGCCGCGAGTTTCTCAAAGATCAAGCGTTTCGGTTGTCGAGTGGAATTCGTGAGAAATCTGATCGGTAGTTTCGATTCACGCAGCTGCGAAACCGCGCATAATGCTCCGTCGATAAGGTGGTCCCCATCGTATAGAACACCAGCAATATCCAACAAAACACCTTTGGCCATGGTTCCTTGCATCGAGAACTCGAGTTGGTTACGTCAGCGGGACCCTAGAACATTCCACAAAATGGTCTCAGCAAAATAGTATCATACCAAACGCAATTAAAGACAGCTTCGTCCGTGGAGCCGTTATTTGCAATCGGGTTCTGCCATCGACACAATCAAATCTGTTAAGCCAATTTTCGAACGGTATCTCCAACAGCAACTGTGCCGTCCTTCGTAACGCGTGCATAGATGCCACGCAGTCTGTGCACTTTGCCCACCCCGGTGTTCACGAAAAGGCATGCATCGCGACCGTAGCGGTCAATGAACGATTGGCAGCCATTGTGGGGAAGTTTAGTAACAATAAACTCTGCACTGCCTATGGCGAATGCTGTACCAGGAGGCATGTTTGTTGGTGTCAAATCCATATCAATGAAGAAATTGTCCCCAGCAGGCGGCCAATATTTCCTTTCACCGGCGATTGCCCGAATGCAACCCGACATCATTATGCAAATCTGTGCATCCGGATCACCCGTTCCATCATCTAACGCATAGCCGGTGCCGTTCTTCCAATGATCACCGGGCAGGCCTTCCTTTGCACAAACTTCAAATCTATTCGGCACAACGCGCTCTCCGTGATCCGGGCGCATGACAATCATGTCTAATGTGCCGTTATCTTTGGGCGCGGCCTCTAGAATATCTTCAAGCCGGGCATTCAGAGAATCCAATGGTTGAAATGTTGAGGGGTTAATAGCAGCTTTGGGCATACTGTTATGCTAACGGGACAATCGAATTGGCGCAATCAACGCGCGCGTTTTGTTCAGCGTTTGTTTTACCCGCATGGCAGACATTGAACGGAATTTCGACGAATGACCGCGTTGAGCCCTTAGCTTCCTTTCGGATAAATGCCAGTCCTTGACCTAGTAGCAGTTTGTCTCATTCCTGCCTATCCTTCCTAGAAGATACGGGGTGACTTCGATGCACGACCATTTGGATGAAAACGGATTAGCAAACATGCGTGCAGAACTGGATCGTATGCGGGAACGCGAAACTGCGATGCGGGACATCTTGAATGTAATGAGCCAAAGCCGAGAAGATGAGGCCAAGGTCTTTGACATCATACTGCAAAAAGCAGCGTCACTGTGTGATGCGGATCAAGCAGGGCTTCAACTCGTCAACAAAAGCCGGTCGCATTTCCGACTTGCTGCGGACTTGGGGCAGAAACGGACCGCATTTGAAATTGGCAAAGAATGGTCCCTTGATTCATTTCTCTCATCAGCTGTGGCGATAAGATCAGGAGAGGTTATTCATATACCGGACTATGCAGAAACTGATCTCTATAAGAAGGGTGACCCGACAGCTGTTCGTACGGTTGAAACCGAAGGTACACGGTCACGATTGGTGGTTCCGCTACTCCAGAATGGGATTGCCATCGGCTCTATTTCGCTCAGCCGTCATGAGGTCCGATCGTTCGAGCCATCCGAAATCGCGCTTGTTGAGACATTTGCTGCACAGGCCGTCATCGCCATAGAAAACACAAAGCAATTCAAAGCCTTGAAGCAGTTAAATACTGAGTTGGCTGACCGGGTCAAAGAGCAGGTTGGCGAAATTGAACGCATGGGCAAGCTCAAGCGTTTTCTTCCCTCGGCGGTCGCAGACACCGTTGTCTCCTCCGGCTCTGAAAACATGCTGAGGAGCCACCGTGCTCTTCTTGGCGTCCTATTCTGCGACATTCGCGGTTTTACCGCCTTTTGCGAAACCGCCGAACCGGAAGAGACCATCGAAGTCCTTCAGGCTTATCATGAGGAAATGGGGAAGCTGATCAACGCTCATGGCGCGGGCGTGGATCACCGGATGGGTGACGGTGTTATGGTGCTGTTCAACGATCCTCTACCCTGCGACGATCCGGCTGGGGATGCCGTACGCCTTGCCGTCGTAATGCGCGCCCGCATGGCCGAGCTCAGCAAGGATTGGAAACGCCTGGGCTTCCGGCTGGGCTTCGGTGTTGGGGTGTCACTAGGATATGCCACCGTCGGTATGGTGGGTTATGAGGGCCGATCCGATTACACCGCCTCTGGCACCGCTATCAACGTCGCCTCACGACTTTGCGAAATGGCCGAGGATGGTGAAATCCTGCTCAGCACTCGCGCCGCCGTTGCTGTGGAAGACGACTTTCGATCGGTCTCCACTGGCGAGATCACGTTAAAGGGCATTCGCGAACCTGTTGAGGTCTTCAGAATAATTGAGTGTGAGGAGGCATGAAGATTGAACTTTGGCTCACAAAAAAATCGGGGACTTGAACACCTTGGGCAGCCAATGCCAGCTTCAGTAACATCTGGCTGCTTTGTCCGCATAGCGGTCATTCAGTGCCGATGCTAAGAACGTTTGTTTTTGTGGGCCAAACCGACATTCGCCGGTCCAAAATCCGCTACTACCAGCCACCGATAAATGCTTCGACGATCGAAACGAAATCAAATTCTGCAATCGAGGCACTAACTTGGATCAGAGTGTGTTAAAAGTGATTAGCCACAAGCGTTATTAGCTAAGGTCAACTCCAATTTGTCCGTGCTTAGGCCGGTGATCAACTAGGAAAAGGGATGGAACAAGAAAATGAACCTTGAGAAACTTTCGAGTCGTGTAACTCAGGAACTCGACGAAGCCCTCGCGAACGACTTTCCCAAGGAAAGGCGTGAAGAAATCCTAGAAATCGTCCGGCGAGCAATGCTCGACTCCGCTGATCGAACACACCGAGAGATGAAAGATACGGCCGTCGTGTGCTGCGGTCCCGAGGCTGATCTGGCACACAAAATACAAGAGCAAATGGCGAAAAAGCGCGATATGCTGATCGCCAACCTGACTGCCATGCGGTAGTCAATTGCGGTAACTGATGGCCAGCCCATCGTTTCGGAACAGAGAAAAAGGTCCCGCCAGCGGTCATCCCTCACGAATTGGTCTTTTCAGAAGAACTCGGCTTGGGCCAGGGGATGCTCTCCTTGATCCCCATCAAGGCTGACCCGTGAAAAAGGTTGGATTATGACTCGTACAAGTATTTTTTCGAATTCACGTTCGTTCAATTTTCTATGGGAGATCAGTGACACTGAAAAAATTCAATTGCATTGGTCAACGGAGTTATTCGGAAATCTCATGTGAAACCCATTTTTCTGATCATCGGTTACGCAATCACGGTCGTGCTTCCTCTGATACTTTCATGGATATTTGGTGGACCGCCGCGTCCATTTCACCAAGAGCTTGCTTCGGGGTTCGGTATGCTTGCCTTTTCGATAATCCTCGTCGAGTTCGTTCTTTCCGGGCGCTTTAAGATCATTTCGAACGGATTGGGTATGGATGTGACAATGCGGGCGCATCAGCTTCTGGCGCGGACAGCGCTTGCTTTCGTCTTCATACACCCATTTCTTTATGGAGGTACACCGTCCGGCGGTCCGCGACCCTGGGATCCCACGCGCCAACTGACGATTACAACAGAGTTTGCATATCTTTCGACCGGCATTGCCGCGTTCTTACTTTTGTTTTGCCTCGTGTTTCTTGCGATAGGGCGGAAGAAGTTGGATTTTAAGTATGAGACATGGCGCCTAATTCATGGATTGGGCGCACTTATGATTGCGGTACTTCTGTTACATCACACAGTCTATGCTGGTCGTTATGGATCTCAGCCCGAATTGACTTGGTTCTGGCTTGTAATGACCGGGGCTGCGGTTGGTTCCCTTCTATATATTTATCTGGCGGTTCCGCTGCGTGACATGGGGCGAGTATGGCGTGTCAAGTCTGTAACCAGCCTGACTCCCAATCAGTGGGAGATCACAGTGGCACCTCAGAACCACTCTGGCCTCGAATACAAGGCTGGACAGTTTGTTTGGCTAAATGTCGGACATGGTCCCTTTTCAATCAATGAAAACCCTTTTTCAATTTGTTCGGCGCCGGCCAATGGTCCGAGTATTTCCTTCATGATTAAGGAGCTGGGGGATTTTAGCCGAGCGGTAGGTGGGACAAAACTGGAAACTGTCGCATATATTGACGGGCCCTATGGCAGCCTATCCATCGACGATCGCGACGAGCCGGGGGTCGCGTTGATCGCAGGTGGCGTCGGTGTTGCGCCGCTGTTGGGTATACTGCGGGAGATGCGAGCAAGTGGTGATCCGCGCCAGGTGAAAATGGTTTATGGAAACAAACGGTTCGACCAAATCGCCTGGCGCGATGAGTTGGATAAAGAGGATATTACCTATGTCCTGTCGGAACCGCCTGAGGGCTGGGAAGGAGAGGAAGGTCTGATCGATGCTGAAATTATAGATCGTGTATTTTCGCTGGATCAGTTCCGTTCCTGGGTTTTCGTCCTGTGCGGTCCGTCTAATATGATGGAAACCATCGAGGACCATCTCATAAAGAAGGGCACCCCTTGGCACCGAATTCTTTCAGAGCGTTTTGACTATGATTAATCTTATTGGGAATTTGAGTTCCAAGAGGCGAGTGTTGATCGTAATTACGGTGGTCAACCTATTCTTCTTACTTGTTTTGTTGGCCTTCGTGCTTCGCTAAACAAATAAGTCAAATTGGTTGACTGTCTTAAATTCCTGCGGCCGCGCCAGCGGACTCCGTAGTTTGCATCAAAGAGGTTTTTCAGATTTAATCGGGCTCATTATTAGCTCTCAGAGGATTTGTCAGAATAACTTTGCTTGGGCGGGACACCCAAAGTTGGGTTTCAATATGAAAGAAATTCCTTCAGAAGTTTACGCGAGCTAAAAAAACAACTCCAACGACGCAACTTTCCAGAAGTTTCGTCGCGGAGCTGGCTTGGCTTGATCCCCGGGGACCACCATCACCAAGGCAGGCGGTGAAGTTCGCGCCGGTACCTGCGTGATGGAACTGCTTTTTGACGGAGAGACGGTGGCGGGTGTTCGTACCGAAGATGGGGCCGAGTTACACGCCAATGCGGTCATTTCCGACATCGGTGCGCGCGAGCGCCAATGACACACTCCTGCCTGACAAAAAAGGACCAGCCGACTGGAAAGCTGATATTCGCGGATTGCCGGCCAGCATCGCACATTTCAACGTATTTCTTGGACTTGAAGGCGATATCGAGGCCGCTGGCGCCACGAAAGCCAACCACTGGTTCTTTCCTAGAGGTGAAACAGACGTTCTCTGGATGGACGCACCGGACGCCCCGCCGCCGCACATGACGGTGTCTTTTGGTTCACTAAAAAACGCAGCCCATGATCCTGGACCTCGGCAAAAACACACCGCGCAACTTTTGCGCTGGGAGGATTGGTCCATTGTGGCAGATTGGGCCGTCCATCCTGAGGGAGCCGGCGGTGACGACTATACCGAATTCAAACGCCGCACCGAAGCAACCATGATGGCAATGTTTAAAGAGCGATTTCCGGAACTTGCCAAGCACGTTGTGTACAAGAACCTCGCCGCGCCGCTCTCGACCGTGTCTTTCACGGGGCATAATCATGGGGCATTCTACGGCCTTGATGTCACGCCGGAACGCGTCATGTGCGATGCTTTGCGGGCAAAAACACCGATCCCTGGCCTTTATCTTGCGGGCCAAGACGTTGCGAGCCCAGGTATCCCCGGTGCACTTTGGGCAGGCGTGCTTGTGGCTGCTTCTGTAGATTCGGGCGTATTTCGCATAATTCGCGGATAGTGCGGCACGAAACGTACTTCGCTCGTGTCGCTTGCGTCGGCTTCGTCCACAGAGCAGTCGTTCGTACCAACTGCGGCGAATGTCTGCTTCGAGCCCGAAGCTGAAGCTTGATCAATGCTTCGTCGCCGTAGTGCAGCGAACGGCTGTTTTGAGCCCCGAAGCCGTTAGTCTTGCCTGCGGCGACCAACGTTGAGTTTGGCGACTAAGGCCCTCTTCACCTATTTTCTCCGCGAGCAAACCAAAATAGACCCGCCAACCGAACGGGTCGACGGGCCACGGGTTCTGAAATGGGTCCACTCACGGACCACCCGAGTCTACAGAGGTTTGTGAAGCTTTTGTGACGAAGTTCAACGCGTGGGCGAAGTTGCGGACCTTTCTGTCATGTTGCTGAAATTTTGATCTCCAACTGCCCAAGAGGGCGAAAGCCTTCGGCTATGACCAAAATCTGCAACGCGGAAATTGGTGAAAAGCTCTTCGATGGACTATTCCGGCCCCGCAGCAAGCTTGTCGTTTAGAGCAGTTTAAGTTGCAGTGCCAAACTCATGCCTTTGCGGTTTCGCCCACACATGCAAGAATATTCGCGGAAAGGGTCTCTCGGGGTTTCACCATGAGAAAAGGGCGAGCGGCAATCGTAGCAATCGACGTCGTTGGCTATAGTGCCATGGTGGGAGCCGATGAACATGTTGCTCTCAACCGGGTGCGATCCTGGCAGGAGACGTTGCTACGACCAATCGTTCGGCGGCATCATGGGCGCATTTTCAAGACAATGGGCGATGGTTTCCTCGTCGAATTTCCGTTGGGAGAAAAAGCTGTCCGGTGTGCGCAAGAATTGCAGCTTGCGACGCAATCAATTGAAACCCAAGAACATAGCAAAAGGCCTTTGAACATTCGCGTCGGCATCAACGAGGGCGATTTGTACTACCAAGATGATGACGTTCTCGGAGATTGCGTGAACGTTGCTGCGCGGTTGGAAGGCATGGCTACCCCTGGCGGCATTCTTGCATCAGATGAGGTATTTGCGGGGCTGGATGACGAGCTCACTGAAGTCTTTCATGACAACGGTAATCGAAAATTCAAAAATATCCCTCGACCAATTCGTGTTTGGTCCTGGCCGCAAAAGCTGCCACCCCTTCGAGAGGCGACCAAGCCACGGGTATTTGTCGAAGGATTTTCTTCCCGAAGCGCTGATGAAGAAGACGTTGCCGACGTGCTGGCAACCGAGGTGCAGCGGCACTTAGGGCAGCTGACCGGCCTAGAAGTTGTCCAAAACCCAGACGCTGGACACTACGTAGTCAATGGAAGCGCGCGCCAATCAAAAAGTCGTATGCGAGTTGGCGTGCAATTGATTGGAGCTGACGATGGTCGCCAAATTTGGGCAGAACGATATGACCTGGACAGCGTCGACCCATTTGACATTGCAGATTTATGTGCACCTCGACTTGTAATGAGCATTCGAAGACGCGTAGCGGCGGATGACGCACGACGTCTGAGAGACAAGTCGCTTGATGAGTTGTCCTTTGAAGACCTCCTTGCACTTGCTGGCGCAAGCTTTTTTAATCCAACCTTTGAAGGATGGCACGGCGCAGGTTTGATCGCGGAACACGCGCTCGCAATAGAACCAAATGCATTTATGGCGTTGGCAATGGCAGCGGCTGGTCTTGGTTTAGCCAATCCGTTCTACGGTGTGGAACCTATTCCACATGATGTATTGATGAAGGCACTTGGACGCATTACCGCGGCGATCCGAGCCAATAACAGATCAGACATGTTGCACAGTGCTCATGCAGGCTTATTGCTGCATGGACATGGTCGCTCTGCAGAAGCATTGACGGCCGTTAACCATGCTCTGGACGTCAACCCTGACTACAACATGGGGCTATGGACACGGGGCTCTATAGAGATTTTTTCTGGTGATGCAGAGCAGGGAATATCTAGCACACTTCGCGCAATAGAAGTGGCAGCTGACGATCCGTACGTACATCTCTACAATCGAACCGTGGGTCACGGTCATCTTTGCGCCAGACGCCCAGATGACGCCTTGGAGTGGTTTCGCAAGGCAGACCAGCTCGCGCCTGAGCTGCCGCCAAATCTACTGGGCCTCACAATCTGTACTCACCTGATCGGCAACAGGGAAGAAGCTAAGGCTCTCAGCGAGGCGCTCATACGCAACTGTCCAACGTTTCGTTTGAGCTTGGTTCGAGCACTCCCGGTTTACGGAACGGATCTCTGGAAACCCATTTGGAATAGAATTGCGAAATTGGGGCTTCCAAACTGAGACCCGGATTATTGCGGGGTTCACTCGCTGCTTAGTTCGCCGGAGCCTCCGATTTCTGCCGGCAAATCTTTGAACTTCGGCAATCCATCTGCCATCGAGATCATCCTGGATTCACAATGAACGTGCATCGTTAGAGAGCAGAAAACACTTTCCGCGAGTGGCAATACTTATGATCGCCAATTTCGTTTGTTAACTGCGGCAGTAGATCCGAAGAGATACAGAATTGATCCAAAACCTGTCTTCAGGCGTAAAACTAATGTTATGAACATCCAAAAGGTCGTCATGCCACTCCGCTTCGTTTTAGCAGCAGCTGTAGGGTTAATTGATCAAAGTTTACGCCTTACTGCAATCTGTTCGGCTTGCCTTGGTGGTTATCATATATTTGATGTTCGTAATCACCGCCTTTGTTCAAATCGGTTTGTCGTCGGATCAGATAACGGCACTAAGTTTTTTTCAATGTTCGGTCTGGATCGCTTTCGCCTCTATTTTAAACCTGCCTTTCGCGACACTAAATTGGGAAAGTGCAAAATTCGTACTCTGTTAGTAGGGCCTCTCATGGGCATTCTTATACTGGGAACCGCAACGGCTGAGGCTGGCGAAACCCTCGCCGAGGACTTTTCCGGGTCTCCGGAAACCCGATGGGACTATGTGGCAGATAGTGTCATGGGGGGTGTTTCTTCTGGTCAGGTGTTCTTTTTAACTGAAGGCGACGTTGACTTCGCAAGGCTGACCGGAACTGTCAGCACGGAAAATAATGGAGGCTTTATTCAGTTCCGGCGCAAACTATCAGACCGGCCAACTTCGGATACCGCAGGCGTCAGAATCGTGGTGAGGGGCAACGGCGAGCAGTACTTTATTCACCTCAGGACAAAGGGCACAGTGTTGCCATGGCAATATTATCAGGCCGAGTTCAAAACCACGGAATCGTGGACGGAAATCTTACTGCCATTTTCGAGTTTTAAGGCATCGGGCGCCATGTTACGTTCAACGCCCACACCTACTGGGATTACTTCAATTGGAGTCGTAGCTTACGGCCGCGATCATCAAGCTCGTTTAGACGTCAGTAAAGTCAACTTCTACTGAAGACATATGCACTTGTTGCTGGGGCCGCCGCAAAGGCCGAGTGGTGCACACTTGGCGCGGGATAAAGGACAGCCTCACTGGCCTTTCATAGACGAGTTCGAATTCGTCTGACAGCACCGCCATTTGGCCGAATAATTTAATAAAGAAGAAAAATTGATTGCGGCATTCTCAACTGCCAATCCATCTGCCTCACTTTAGATCTTACATCCATGGTTTATTCAGATCGGAATGTCCCTGATCTTATACTACGACGTTGATCTTCCATCGCTCTGATTATTGATGCCGTGCGAAGCGTCGGCTTGCCATAAAACTAGATTTACACATGAATAGATCTTTGGTTTCTCAATTTACTATTTGAACAGGGCTCCAGATTGGGCGCAGCGCGGACATTCACCGAACAACGCTCTATTTGTACTTAACGAAACGGCTGCGCTTGGCTTTACGTCGCTTCCATTTGATCGTTCAGTTGCTTCCCACCGTGTCCGACGCTTTTCGCTGGTGCGGAAATTCGCCGGCAGCAATGTAGACTTCTTCTGCGGCGGTAGACGTTCGACCAAGAACCGCGTTTCGGTGGGGATGTCTTCCGAAACGCTCAACCACGCCACGCACGGTTTTATTTTGCCCGTTAGCACCATCAGCCAGGGGCGCTAGAGCCTCCGGCCAAATCGGTTCCATTTCGTCTACTAGGCGGATGCACAAGTCCATCCGCTCCAAATGGTCGGGGCCTTCGCAATGGCCGATGGAGATGACGTAGAACATCCGTTCCCATGGTACCGGCAATGACTGGTAGTGCCCGTTGCCAATACCCTCCAAACATAGCCGGCAAGCCTTGATATCTTGGCCGAACGCACCGGGTGTATCCCGCCAGAGCGAGCGTGGAAACTGGTCTAGCACCAATATCAGAGCCATTCTGCCGCGAGGTGTCTCGGCCCACGCATCCAACTCTCCGCGAGCCCCGGCCTGGGTCAGATCGGCAAACTCGCTGCAGATTACGTTGTCCATGCCGCCCTGCATGCGTTCGTCCCAGAAATTGAGGTGTGCTTGGGCGCTGTTCCAATGCCCGGAATCGGGGAACCATAGGTCAAGCACCTGGGTTGCACGCGGGTCTAGATCGGCCATCTTGTCCTCCAGAAGATTGCCGTCCAAGTATGCCCGAATTTTTGCATCTGAAAAGAAAACTCCGAATTTCGAGCAGGAGAACTCAGGGCGAATGCATGTCTTCCTAAGTCAATGCCTAACCGCCCCCGCCAAAAACGCTTCGGGAATTTACTGCTACAGACTGATGTAGCTAAGCATCACTACAATCAGCCGCTGAAAAAACTTGAAGTCTAATCAATTGCGCGAAGTCGCTTCAGCAACGAAGAGGTATCCCACCGACCGCCCCCGAGTTTCTGAACATCCTTGTAGAATTGATCGACAAGGGCGGTCACCGGCAAACTAGCACCGGTTTCGTTGGCTGTATCAAGGCAGATACCCAGATCCTTTCGCATCCAGTCCACGGCAAATCCGTGATCAAAATGATCGTCAAGCATGGTTTCGAACCTATTGACCATTTGCCAGCTTCCTGCGGCGCCTTGACTGATGACTTCAACTACCGAGCGTCCATCAAGGCCTGCCTTCTCTGCAAAATGCAAAGCTTCGCTCAGGCCTTGGACCAAACCAGCAATTGCAATCTGGTTGCTCATTTTGGTCAACTGACCCGCGCCACTCTCTCCAATTCGGCGGCAGATTTTCGAGTAAACTTTCATGATGGGTTCTGCGGCCGAGTACACGGATTGGTCTCCACCACACATAATGGAAAGAACCGCGTTCTCAGCACCCGCTTGCCCACCGGATATTGGCGCGTCTAGAAAGCCCACTCCTTGTTCTTTGGCAGCGGAATATAGCTCACGAGTCACCTTCGCGGAAACAGTAGTATGGTCAACGAGCGTTGCGTTTGCTGACATGCCTGCAAAAGCGCCCTCCGGGCCAATGCAAACACTGCGAAGGTCATCGTCATTTCCCACGCATGTCATTACGAAATCTGCACTCACTGCAGCCTCTCGCGGAGTATCGCGCATGCTGCCGCCATGTTCCGCGACCCATTCTTCAGCCTTTGTCGACGTACGGTTATAAACAGTTACATCGTACCCCGCCGCCTGGAGATGTCCGGCCATCGGATAGCCCATTACGCCAAGGCCAATAAACGCAAGTTTTGCCATTTGAATTTCCTTTTTAAAGTAGGTCCCGCGGCTTTTTGCCGGCAAAGAAAGCGTCTAGGTTGTCTAGTGCGCGAAAGCCCATAGCGTCCCGAGTTTTTGTAGTGGCACTACCGATATGGGGCAACATGAAGATGTTCTCGTGGTCTGCAAATTTCGGGTTTCCGCCGGGTTCGGTTTTGAAGCAATCAAGTCCCGCCGCGGCCAGTTTTTCACTTTTTATGGCTTGCAACAATGCGTCTTCATCAACAAGCGCGCCTCTGGCGGTATTGACCAGTATTGCTCCGTCTCGCATTGCCGCCATTCGTTCTGCGTTTATCAAATTCGTTGTATCTGAGGTCGCCGGGCAGTGGAGTGACAGGAAATCGGCTACGGGTAAAAGACTTTCAATGCTTTCGTGATACGTTGCGCCAAGTTCCTGATCAGGTGACAGCCGGGTTCGGTTGAAATAGTGGATATCCATATCAAATCCGCGCGCCTTTTCAGCAAAGGCCCGCCCCACTCGCCCCATCCCGACGATTCCAAGACGTGCACCCGTGACCTGCTTGCCGACCATGAAGGACGGACTCCAGCTATCCCATGCTCCGGTACGCATCAAGCGGTCGCCTCGGACGGCATGCCGCGCAGCCCCCAGCATAAGCAACATCGCTAGTTCAGCTGTCGCGTCCGAAAGAACATCAGGGGTGTTCGTCACCACAATACCTTTGGCAGCAAGGGCTTGCAGGTCGCAGTGATCCACACCAACAGAATGGTTGGCAACGATTTTCAGACGCGGGTCAAGCCGCGATACAACGTCTGCTGAAAAATGTTCGGAATGGCATGGCATCATCGCGTCGACCTTTGCGCTCATAGCAATGATCTCATCGGGCGTGCCGGGCGTGTCGTCGTCGTTCAGAATAACTTCGTAGTCACGGCACGCACGCTCGACTGTCGCGTCAGAGACGCGCCGCGGCAGCCACAGGACGGGTTTCTCAGTCACGAAGTCAGTCCTTTTTGATGGCATCTTCCCAGAAGTTGTAAAGCGCAAGGGCAATCACAAAGATCGCGATGCACAAGAACGGGAAGCCGCCCCAAAATCCGGCAAACCCAGTCGAGATGCTGTGAGCAAGGCCCAGAACAAAGACCATCATCAGGCCGGTGCCAATAACTCCCATGAGAATGTTTGTCATTCGTGACATGCAATTATTCTCCCTTGTTTTCTAGTGACCTCAGGCGGCGTTGGACCCATGAAGCGGTGCGCAAAAGACGGTCGTCTTCTTCAACTGCGCCAATCAGTTGAACGCCGATCGGCATGTCGTTCTGGCCAACAAGCAGAGGCAGCGTGAGGCACGGCAAACCAGCTAGCGTCCAAGTTAGACAAAATACAGAATCTCCGGTGTGCCCCTCAACAATCGGTACCGCCTCTCCTGTCGCCGCCGGCGCAAGGATTGCATCAAAGTCATTGAAGTACTCTGCGAAAAAGTTTTGAGCAGAACCCATGACCGACAGGGCATCTTTATACTGCGCCTCGCTGATTTCTGCGCCACGGCCGATCGCGGACCGCATCTCAACACTGATTTCAGGCCAATGATTCTCTGAAATTTCAGCCATATTCTGGCGAATCTCATAGTCGTAAATCGTTTTGTGAACATCAACGAGATCGGCCAATTGAGGCGACGCCGAAAAACGTTCGACCCGACCACCGAGGGCGTCAACTACGGCATTTATTCCTTCAAAAGTATCTGCATCCAAACGATCATCGAATGGAAAATTAAGCCAAGCAATGTTCGGCTCCACTGGCACCTCTGCCTGAGCCCCTTCAAGCATGTTCGCGCGTGGTCGTGCAAAACTGACTGGGTCGTTTTGATCATAGCCGGACACGACATCCGTCAGCAACGCGATGTCTTCAAGCGAGTTAGCAAATCCCCCCACATGATCCAATGACACTGACGTCCGAAAGACCCCACTTCGAGAGATCGTTCCACGGGTCGGCTTAAAACCATAGACCCCGCAGAAAGAAGCAGGTCGTATAACCGACCCGCCAGTCTGCGTGCCAATTGCCAACGGGACGTGTCTGGCTGCGACAGCTGCGGCAGACCCACTCGAAGAACCGCCGGGACTTCGGGCTGGGTCAAAAGGATTGCAGGTGTCAGCCGGGTGCATAAAGGCGAACTCAGTGGTTTTGGTTTTACCCATGATTACCGCACCGGCTTCGCGTAGATGTTCAACTATTCTGGCATCCGAGGCCGGATGACGGCCCGCAAAAATCGGAGTGCCGCACTCCGTGGGCATGTTTCTTGTGTCAACTATATCCTTCAATCCGACGGGTACACCATGCAATGCCCCGGTGGCCCTTCCGGCCTTGCGAATACGATCCAGTTCACGCGCCTGACCAAGCGCTTCACTGGCATCTATGTAAGCCCAGGCACGAATTACTCCGTCCGTTTCTTCGATCCGTTTAAGGCAGGCCTCAACTAAAGCCTCTGAAGAAATTCGCCCAGCTTGAATAGCCTCGGCGGCTTGAACCGCCGAGAAAAGCGACAAGTCGTGCTTGGTCATGGAACCCATACCCCGAACAGGTAATCAGGAAACCAAAGCGCTATGCCTGGAAACTGATACATTAGCACCATGCACAGGATCACGATGGCCAGATAGGGCATCAGACCTTTGAATATCTCCATCAGCTGTATCTGATTTTTTAGAACGCCCTTCAGGTAGTAAGCTGACATTGCCATAGGCGGTGTCAGGAAGGAGGTCTGCAGATTAAGAGCAACCAGCATGGCGAAGAAATATGGATTTACCCCGAATGTTTCCAACATCGGCAGGAAAATTGGCACAAAAATGATCAGGATCTCCGACCACTCAAGCGGCCAACCCAGCAAGAAGATGATTAACTGAGCAAGGACAAGGAATTGCCAGGGTTGCAGGTTCATTCCAACCACCCAATGCTCGATCACGTCATGGCCGCCAAGGTACGAAAAGATGGAGGCGAAAGTCCAAGAGCCAACGAATAGCCAACACACCATTGCCGTAGCCTTGGCAGTCAGAAAGACGCTCTGTTTGACCTTGTCCCAGGACAATGACCGATAGAGCATCGCCAGAACCAATCCTCCCAAAGCGCCCATTGCGGCCGCTTCAGCAGGCGTCGCCAGGCCGCCAAGGATTGAACCGAGAACCAACATTATCAAAACGGTCAGTGGCACGAAGGAAATTAAAAGATCCATATAGATCTGCCGCCGGGGCGGAATGTCCTCCTCCTGCGGTTTTGGTGCCAACGCCGGATTCAACCAAACGCGCACCATCACATACACGATGTAAAGCCCCGCAAGCATCAGCCCGGGAAAAACCGCCGCAGCGTACAAACGCAGCGGTGATAGTTCGGCAATAGCGGCATAAACGATCAGCATAATCGACGGTGGGATCAAAATTCCCAATGTCCCTCCGGCGCAGATAACACCAGAGGCAAAACTCCGCTGATACCCGGCGTTGGCCATTGCCGGATACGCAAGCAAGCCCATCAGAGTAACAACCGCACCAACTATTCCAGAAGCAGTAGAAAACACAGCGCAGGTTAACAGTGCTGCAATAGCCAACGATCCCGGCAAATTTCGGGCCGCCATGTAAAGCGAAAAGAACAAACGATCGACGATGTTCGCCCTTTCGACCACGTATCCCATAAACAAGAATAACGGAATGGCGACGAGCGTGTCGTTTTCCATCACCGAATAGGTATTCTGGTTCAAGAGATAGAAGATGTTATTGTTGAAGATGTCCGCGATGCTTTCAGGCGCAGCTTGGTAATACGCGTAGTAGCCAAAGCCCACACCCATCGCCAAAAGCGTAAACGCAATTGGAAAACCTAAAAGAACCAGCACAATAAAGAGGCTCAGCATCAAGATGGCGACCTGAGGATCAGTCATCGCTTTGGCCTCCTTGTTTGGTGCCAGTTGTCCGAATCCTGTCAATTGTTTCTTCCATCAACATGTCTTCGGTTTCGCGCACGTCATCCAGTCGCTCAAGCCAAACGCCATTCCTCATCGCCAACCAGCAGCGCGCCATTTCGGCAAGACCTTGCAGCATGAGAAGAAAACCAGCGACCGGGATCAGAGTTTTGAAGAAATAGATTTGAATTCTTGCAGGGCTATTCCAGCTGACTTCTTCATATCGCCAGCTATCCTTGGCTATTTCCCATCCGTACCAGAACAGGGCGAACATGCCCGGGAAGAAAAAGAGGATGTACAGAACGAAATCGACCCGCGCCTGCCAGCGGACAGTGAAAAGCCGGTAAAGTACGTCCCCTCGTACATGGGCGTCTTGGGCCAAGGCATAGGCACCGGCCATCAGAAACAGCGCGCCATACATCTGGACCATCATATCGAACGCCCAGACGGTTGGCTTGTTAAGCACGTACCGGACGAACACTTCGTAAGACACAGAAAGTGTCAGAATAAGGATGCACCATCCAAAGGCCTTGCCTACCCATTGGCTTAGCCCTTCGATCGCGTGGATTGTCTTGATCAAGGTCAGTTCCTCGCCTGTTCCGCCCGGAGTTCAGGAAGCCGCGCTACAGCGCGGCTTCCCACTTCTGGTTGCCCCAAGACCTCAGCCGAAATAGTGCTTGTAGGCCAGCTTGTAGTCAGGCTGGTTCAGGTTGAGGTAATTCATTACCGTCTTCGCGTAAGCCTTTTGGCTATCGACAACTTTGGCAAAGAACGGGTCTTCGTTCGAGATACGCTCAACGACCACATCCCAAGCATTTAGCTGCGCTTGCATAACGCTATCAGGAGTACGGTAAACGTTAACGCCCTGCTCCTCTGCCAGCGTTACCAAATCTTCGGAGTAACGCTTGGTATTGTTCCAATAGAAGTTGGAGTTCTCGGCCTCGGACGCGTATTTAAGGATCGCCTGAAGCTCCGGCGCAAGTGCATTATACTTGTCCTTGTTGAAGGTAACTTCAAAGAATTCCTGGCTCTGATGGAACGAAGCAAGGTGGTAGTGTTTGGACACATCTTGCATTCCGAAGTCGCGGTCCGAAGTTGGGTTGTTGAATTCTGCCGCGTCAATAAGGCCAGACTTCATTGCAGGCTGGATTTCACCACCAGGCAATTGAACAACGGACATACCCATTTCCAGCAGAACATCTGCCGCAAGTCCAACCGTCCGGTATTTCAAACCGTTCATTTGGTCGGCACTTGTGATCTCTTCTTTAAACCATCCCAAAGGCTGAGCGGGCATAGGAGAGTTGAAGAAAGAAACGACATTCAACCCAAGTATTCCCATCAGCTCGTCGAACAGTTCCTGTCCGCCGCCATAATTGACCCATCCCAGAACTTCCTGGCTTGACCAGCCAAAGCAAGGCCCGGTGCCAAACAGAGATGCTGTTTTGGACTTGGAGTACCAATATGCAGGAACATAATGCGCCGCATCCAGAACGCCGCGGTGGACAGCGTCCTGCATCTGACTGGTTTTGACAACCGAGTTTACCGGAAGCAGTTCAATAGTCAGCTTGCCACCTGACATCTCGTTAACCCTATTCACATAGGATTGAGCATTTTCCAAAAAGATGCCGCCGCCCCAAGCGGCTTGCATTTTGAGGTTGGTCCCCTCCTGCGCGTGAACTGCAGGTGCGGCGAGTGCGCCGGCGCCAACGACAGCTGACCCGCGCAGAAAACTTCTGCGGTTTAAAGATTTTGTCATGTTTCCTCCCTTGACTGGGCCCAACCGATTTCGCATCGGCTCTGGCACCGATCCGCCCTCCAGCGGATACCCACGACGATAAGCCAGAATTCAAAATTTTCAAAATTTTTTGGAAATTCCGTCGATAAGGAAACCGAAAATCTCCTAACCAATTATAATTTAACAAAAAATATTTTTTCATTTTTTCGGCCTAGCAGACGAGCTAGAGTCTGCAGTGTACAACCTGAACATTGGTTACAGCGATTATGAACGAACAAAGCAGCACAACACGTCGAGGAAGACCTCGCCTGAAAGGAAATGAGGTAAAATCCGTAAACTCACCTGTCGTCGCGCTTGATCGTGGTATTCGAGTCCTGGTTTTTCTAGCAGACGCCAAGGCTGCCACTCCGGCTGAAATCGTCAAAGCAACGGAAATCCCGGCACCGACCGTGCACAGAATACTGAACACACTTCGGCAACGCGGCATGGTTGCGCTCGACGAAGAACAAGGTAAGTGGCGGATTGGACCCCAGTCCTACCGGATTGGCAGCACCTTTGAAGAAGGGTCAAGCCTTCTCGAAGCCGCTCCGTCAGTGATGAGGACGCTTGCCAAGGAGACCGGTGAAACTGCGAACCTGGCAGTCCAAGAAAGTGGCAAGCTGCTTTACCTAATCCAAATTGAGTCTGAAAATCCGATCAGAGCCTCGATCAAGAACGGGATGGCGGCCTATTTTCATACATCCGGAGTAGGAAAAGCCATAATGGCATTTATGGAAGAGGCCGAACTAGAAGAGCTGATGGCGCAGCTGACTTTAGTTCGTCAAACATCAAACTCTATTCACGACACCCAGCATTTGAAGGCGGAGCTGTTAAAGTCTCGTCAAAGAGGATGGGCCCTCGACGATGAAGAACGTTTCTTGGGCATGAGATGTATCGCTGCCCCGGTTTTTGACTCGCTTGAAAATGTTGTCGCTGGAGTTTCAATCTCTGGACCCATCACAAGGTTTCCCGACAGCAAACTTGAAGTACTTGCGGGGTCCGTAATCGAAGCTGCGAACAAGATTTCTGAAAGGCTCGGGAACACATCACTGAGAAGTTGAGCATGTGGGGGCCATTTTAAGCTGTGCTTCTTAGTAATTTTCGCCTTTCTGATCATGCTTCCGACTTCGGCAGCTAAGTTCGTCAGCGATGCAATGAATTGCCGGATGTCCTTGTCCGCGCATTCGGTGATAATTCTGGGTCGTGTAAATGAACAGTAAGGGAAGAAACCGGGCAGCAAACAATGCATCTGGTACATGTCTAGCAAAGTTGTTGTTATCGCGTCTGGCAATGCTCCGGTACGCATGCAATCATTCTTGGGTGACAGGAGCGCTGCGGATGATTACTGAAATTGTGACATTTGAGATGCCAAATGGGATGGGGCGTAATCGCGTTATCGAACTTTTCGAAGAAAGTACAAAAATTTGGCGAGCCCACCAACCTTTCGATATTTCGAAACACCTGTAGTTGTTCAGAACCGGTCCCTAACCGGTTAGGGCGACGGAAACGCTGTTTTCCAAGGGCGCAAGGGCGCGTCAACTTCACTGATAGCTAAGAAACAGAGGCAAGTATGCAAAAGCGAAAGTTAGGCGTGGATGGGCCGGATATTGCTGCCATTGGATACGGTGCGATGTCGTTTTCTGACATGTACGGGCCCACAAATGAAACCGAAAGCCATGCCATACTGGATGCGTGCCGCGATCTGGGTGTTACACATCTCGACACGGCGAACGTCTATGGTATGGGCAAGTCGGAAAAAGCCATTGGAACGTACCTTAAAGCCAACCCCAGTGCGCGTGCCGAGTTTGTCATCGCGACAAAAGCATCGATCACAAGGGATGACAAAGGAAACCGGTTCTTCGATAATACTTTCGAACATCTTGAGGCAGAGCTTGATAAATCGCTGCGACGACTCGGCGTGGAATGTGTGGACTTGTTTTATGCTCATCGTCGTGATCCTCGACTGTCACCAGAAGAGACCGCAGCCAACCTTGGTCGATTGGTTGAGAAAGGAAAAACTCGGGCAATTGGTCTATCAGAAGTGGCCCCTTCGACATTGCGCCGCGCAATGAAGGCGTTCCCGATCGCAGCTGTTCAATCTGAATATTCGCTTTCTACCCGATACCCCGAACTAGGATTAGTGCAGGCCTGCGCAGAACTCGGCGTATCAATGGTTGCGTTCTCTCCCGTTGGGAGGTCACTCTTGACCGACAACCCCATTCCACGGGAACGTATCAAAGACCTGCCTTTTCTCGCCGAAAATCCGCGTTTCATTGAGCCCAATCTTTCAGAGAACATGATGTTATTGGAAAAATTTAGAAGTCTCGCTTCAGAAATGGGAACGTCGGCAGCAGCGCTAGCCAATGCATGGTTGCTATCCAGAGGCACTCACGTAATTCCGATACCGGGAACACGCTCTGTCAACCATCTCAAAGAATGCCTGGCCGGCGCTGATTTGAAACTGTCAAAAGGTGATCTTCAGAAAATTGACGCTGTTCTGCCACCAGGATGGGCGCATGGTGACCGCTATTCTAGTTCACAGTGGATCGGACCAGAACGGTATTGCTGAGCCTCAAGCAGAAAAATTCGTGCACCAGTCCACTTCAAGATGGGCAGCCGACCATTCTAATGAGGAACGCTTAATTTACGATGTACCGCCGTGCTGGTGCTTCGGCCATAATGACTTACTATCCATTTATGCAACTCAGGTTGAGGAAAAATAAGCCTTGATAGATCTGTACACGTGGACTACCCCAAACGGCCGCAAAGTTTCGATCATGCTCGAAGAACTTGGCGTGGCTTATAATGCACATCCTATTGATATCTCGAAAGGCGAGCAGTTCGCCCCAGAGTTTCTGAAAATCGCGCCAAACAACCGAATTCCTGCAATCGCGGACCATGAAACAGGCATCAATATGATGGAGACTGGTGCCATAATGCTTTATCTTGCTGAAAAGTATGAGCGTTTCCTTCCTGAAGGCGACGAGAAGTGGCCAGCTATCGAGTGGTTAATGTGGCAGATGGGTGGCGTGGGACCGATGTTTGGTCAGGTCCATCATTTCGTGAAGTATAACCGTGGCAAGTCAAGCTACGCAGAAGAGCGATACTCGACTGAAGCAAAACGTTTGTATGGTGTTTTGAATACGCGGCTCGAGGGTCGCGATTTCATAGCTGGTGCTGGGCGCGGCGAATACTCGATTGCTGATATGGCCACGTGGCCTTGGGTTTCACGCTTTGAATGGCAAGAGATCGACCTGAACGACTACCCGAATGTGAAAGAGTGGTACCTTCGCATCGCTAGCCGTCCGGCTGTGCAGCGCGGATACCAAGTTCCAAAATACACAACTGAGGTTCCAATGCCCTAAGTTTTCGAGAAGGAAGGGACTTATTTTAACCGGCGAGTGTGCAACTGCTTGGTGGGACAATATGAGCGAATGCTTCACTTGCACCAACACCCTTATTTCATAGCATCCAAGCGCTCATCCGTTGAGCCAATTGCTAAAATGCCTTAACTCCCTGCAGAAGCTTCGTCCAGATTGCAACCTCTCAGACAGGAACACGCCGAATGATTGCCTATGTCACTGTTGGAGCCGACGATATCGCACGGGCGGAACGTTTTTACTCAGCTTTCCTTCCGGCACTTGGGTATGTGCTAGAAGAGTATCATGGAGACTTAAGTTACGTGCTACCTTTGCAGCCGGATCAGCCTCCTACTCAGCCAGATTTCTACGTAAAATCACCGTTTGATGGCGGTCCGGCATCTGCTGGCAATGGGTCAATGGTGGCATTCGAGACGCGCAGCCAGAGGCAGGTGCGTGACCTTCACGATGCCGCGCTTGCTGCAGGTGGCTCTGATGAAGGCCAGCCCGGCTTTCGCGACTTGTATGGTGCTCATTTCTATGTAGGTTACCTCCGCGACCCTCATGGCAACAAGATTGCGCTTTTCTCCAACGATCCGAATGAACCTGGTAGAGACGAGTAGTCTAACCACCGAGGCACTCTCTAGCCTTCTTTCAGCGTTTACAAATTAATATATTCATTTTAATGATTGTATATGAGTGGGAATGCCCTTACCCGACGCGCTCTCTTGCGTCACGCCGCATGTCTGGCAACACTTGGCGTACAATCCAAGTTTGTACTCGCAGACATTCGACTCGGGTCATCAGCAATGGTTTCAACGTTATCGGACGGCTATTTATCTTTGCCGCCCGAGATGGTCTTCGGCTCAATGCCGAAAGACCAACTGAAAGAAATCTTGCGTCGCAATCAGGCGAATCTGAACACGTACGAGCCAGAGTGCAATATCGCGCTCTACCGGGACGGGAAAAACACTGTGATATTCGATGTTGGTGCCGGACCAGACTTTATGCCAACATCCGGAAAGCTTTCGGAAACTCTTGATGTCGTTGGATTGTCCCCGGATGAAGTGACACAGGTAGTTTTTACCCATGCTCATCCAGACCACATCTGGGGTGTTTTGGATGACTTCGACGATCCACTTTTTCCCAACGCTACTTATCACTTCGGCCGTAAAGAATGGGACTATTGGTGGGATCCTGCGACTGTGGACTCCATTGGTGCTGATCGCGCTTCTTTCGCTGTGGGCGCAAAACGGAGAATGGAAGCGATCGAAGATCAGGTCGAGTTTTTTGAGGATGGGCAGGAAATCCTACCTAAAATAGCCGCGCGGGCTAGTTTTGGGCATACGCCCGGGCATATGGCGTTTGAAATTCGCGATGGAAATGACGCGGTGATGATCGTCGGTGATGCGCTTGGTAACCCGCATGTCGCGTTTGAACGCCCTGATTGGCACAGCGGTACGGATCAAGATCCTGACACAGCTGCGACCGCGCGGAAGTCACTATTGGATCAAGTTTCCCACGAGCAAATGAAGATAATTGGATTTCACTTACCCGACGGTGGGATTGGTCGTGTGGAAAAGACCGATTCGGCTTATCGGTTTATTGGGGAAACCTCATGATAAGGACTTTAGTAGTTGCCAGCACCGTGGCATTTCCAGTTTACGCCAGCGAAGACATTGCCGACCAATACCCACAAAGCGTGCTTTATTCAAAACCGATCGAGTACATCCCTGGTGTTTATTCTGCCATTGGGGCGACTGCGCCACCGACCTATGAAAACTCGGGCCATAACAACAACTTAACTTTCATCGTTACCGGTGACGGCGTGGTTGTTGTAAACGGCGGGGCCGCTTATGTACTTGCGGAGGCGCTTCATAAAGAAATTCAAGCAGTCACTGATCAGCCGGTGAAACTTGTCTTCAACGAGAATGGTCAAGGGCACGCGATGCTGGGCAACGCCTATTGGTCAGAACTCAGCATTCCAATCGTCGCCCACTCGGATGCGGCTGCTGAATTCGAGGAATACGGCCCCCAGATCCTTGCAGGGATGCAAAACTACAATGAAGACAAGGCAGAAGGAACTTTTTTGGCTGGTCCAACCGAGACCTTTGAAGATGAATACGTGGTTGAGTTGGGCGACTATCGCATTGAGGCAAGGTACCTGGGGCCCGCACACAGTCCCGGAGACATTTCGATTTGGCTACCTAACCAAAGCCTTGTCATTGCGGGCGATATGGCGTTTCACGAACGAATGCTGCCGATCTTTCAGGAAACGTACACTGCTGATTGGCTGGAAACGTGGGACAATGAGTTCGAGGCTTTGAACGCCACTTATGTGATCCCCGGTCACGGTCATCCGACAAACATGGATCAGGTGCGGCGCTACACGCGCGACTACCTGATATACCTGCGCGGCAAGATTCAAGAGCATATGGATTCCGGGGGTGATTTGACAGAGGCTTACTATGTCGATCAGTCCCCCTATGCCCATTTAGATACCTTCGAGGAACTTGCAACAAAAAACGCTGGCCGTGTCTTCGAACAGATGGAATTCGAATAAATCAAGATCGCCGAAAAACAGGCTTTCGCATCATCAGTCTATGCGCTGATCGTCTCGATCCACACATGGAAACTACGAGTCAAACCATCAAAAACTAGGTTAAACCGCCGGACAACCCAGAACTCACTACGCAGTCTCCTTCCATCATGGTGACGAACAAATGGCCAACAAACGCGCCGACAGGGGCCAAAGCACCATTCCCCAAAAATAATCCGTGAGAACTTACCTAGACAGAAATTCTCTCCTCTTCGTATGTTGGTCTTGGTCTTTTTCCCAGGTTTTTACTGTGCCGCGATTGGTTTGCGGGCCAGTTGGCATTGCGTCCAAAGATCGCCCAGCGCAGACACCAAATGATCTACATCTTCAGGGGAATGCACTGGCGATGGTGTAATACGCAAACGTTCAGTTCCTTTTGGAACGGTTGGGTAGTTGATGGGCTGGATGTAAATCCCATAATCGCGCATCAGTACGTCTGAGATGAAACGGCACTTGACTGGGTCGCCGACCATAACGGGGATAATGTGACTTGGGTTTTTGGT
>NZ_JBXWRL010000064.1:0-24903 GCF_059612885.1 Ruegeria sp. YKSD179
ACGGTACAAAAGAAGTATTTTTGAAGGGCATGAACACCCGGATTGCAGGCTATGAATAACAATATCGCAAAGAATGCTGCGGCAATTTCGGTACCCGCGGTGTTTTTTCTGTGTGTTGCGGTACTGACCTTGCAGCAGCAACAGAACATCTGGTTTCCGCTTGATGATGCCTACATCACTATCGGCAACGTTGACACCTTTTTAACTGACTGCACCGATCTATTCGGGAACGCTGCTCCAACCGGCGCGACCAGTTTGGTTCATTTTTTGTCAATGGCCCTGCTATCGCTGATTGTAGATACACCTGTTGCAAGTCTGACCCTGGGGTTCACCAGCGCCGCGCTGTATGCCGTAGGCCTTTGGATTTTTCTGTTCTCAGTGTCTTCATCCAGGATCATTGCTGCCTCGGGGACTGTCGCGGGTATATCTCTGGGGTTCGCGTGGTTTCAATTAATGAATGGCCTCGAAACCGGAATGGCCATGGCTGCGATTGTTTGGGCATTCTACTTCCGGCACACGCAAAAATATCTGGCACTTGCAATTCTGGTTGGGGCCATGCCGTTCATAAGGCCAGAGTTCTATGTTTTGTCAGCCTTATTTTTCGTATCTATTGTAGCTGTCCGTCCCATAGATCTTCGGTCGACAACTATTTTTTTTGCCACATCAGCAGTGACCTATGGCGTTCTGGCGTTAATAAGCTTCTTGACGCTCGGTGGCATTCTCCCGGACACGGTAGGCGCAAAAGAAGTTTTTTTCGCCGACAAAGGTGAAGTATTTTTTAACCGATTAATGACTGCATTGAGCGCCGTTTGGAAAAACGATCTGGTCCTGATTTTTGCAGGTTTGGTTTTTGCTCCACTCTTACGCGGAGGATGGGTCGCTTTGGTCTTTTTCCTGGCGGTCGCTTTATCAGCCGCACTTAAATTGCCGGGTGCGCTGAACCATAACAATTTTAGATACTTGTATCCGTTCCTGCCGGTCGCCATCATTGGATGGGCGGCTTTTCTGGCAAAATGGAAACGTGGCGATCTGGTCTTCGTGATCGCGACCGTGTTTTCCGTGTTGATCTTCGCCACGAGATTCTGGCCGAACTATGCTGAGGGCTGGACAAATGTAGACCAAAAGAGGGAATTGGCGACCAACTGGATCGCCGAAAACTTGCCACCTAACTCCGTTATCGGAATTCACGACGCGGGTTATATTCCGTGGCGCTTATCGAACCCCTCGGTCCCCACCGAATTCAAATTCGTTGATCTTGTTGGACTGAAATCCCCTGATGCAATTTCATATCACGAAACTTACAGCGATCCGACAAACGGGACGGAACGTTGGCGCGCTTTGGATGAAATTGCGCGGGTAAACGGGGTCGAATACTTGGTCATTCTGGACGAACACTATTGGAAGAATTTGGAAACCGAATTCAGATTTGCCGGCTGGAGCCTCGACTTGGTTTTTGCCAACACTGGGTCTTATCAGGTCTATCGGGCTCACGCCCCGTAACTTGGGCGAAAGTTTAATTTCGGTCTTCGCTGCACATGTTGTAATAGGCAAGACAGCAGCGCAGGCAGCAAATACCTGTAACAAAGTCAGATGGGCGATAATCATCGAAGCCTGACAAAACGCTGACAAGTGCATTCACCGTGATGAAAGATGATAGCTGTTAACAAAGAGCTGAGGCGTGCTTTCCGCACGTTGGGAACGATATGTAAAGGAACGAATAGATGTCTGACAAAACAGAAAAGTCGCTCTCCCGGCGCAAGGCATTGACTAAAATTGGTGGGCTTGCGTTGGTGGCCTACTCGGTACCAGCGCTGACTCCGCTTTCTATGGCACATGCATCTTCGGGCTCAAGCGGTGGGTCTGGGGGTGGTTCAGGCGGCGGATCGGGAGGGGCATCCGGTGGCCGCTCAAGCGGTTCGAGCGGTTCCAGTGGCAGTTCAGGGTCGTCGGGTTCCAGCGGCTCCAGCGGCAGTTCAGGATCTTCGGGCTCAAGCGGAGCCAGTAAAGGAAGCGCAGCATCGGAGGCCAGTGCGGCATCAAAGGCCAGCGCTGCATCGGTTGCCAGCGCAGCATCGGTTGCCAGCGCTGCCTCAGTCGCCAGCGGGGCCAGCAGACCAAAAACAATCACCCGTGAGGAATGCGAGGGCGGCGGTGGAACAGTTGTTGACCGCGGCGACGGCGTTTCCGTTTGCAGCTAATAAGCTGATCGAAGTTTTTCTTACATTAACGTCGGTCTGCCCTTGTATGATACACGGGCAGACCTGATTGCATTGATGCATGGGGGAATTTCGCTAGCATGATATCCGGCAGCTTGGGAACGAAACGTGGTGGATACAAAGCATGTGCACTTTGAGGGTTTAGATCATCCGATCGCGCTTGACGGTGCTTCAAAAATTGCGGCGACGATGTCGACAATACTGACGGCCTGGCCACACCATATGGAGCCCGCCAGATCCGACAATGAGCCATTCGTAACGATACGCCCCGCCCCAAGGGAACGCTGGGAGGTGGTCTGCGCGGATGCGCCTGAGTCCCCCCGGATTTGGAATGAGGTAAACGCATTGTGCGATGTCGTAGCGGAGATGGCATGGGAGAGACTGCGCTCTGACCCCCGACTGTTATGCCTGCATACCGCCGCAGTTGATTTCGGTGGGCGTCTCGTTGTGTTTCCCAATGCACGTCGGGCAGGTAAAAGTACACTTGCGATTGCTCTGGCTCGCTTGGGATTGCCGATCTACACCGATGATTTTCTGCCAATCCAGGTGGATGATGTAACCCGAGAGTGCGTTGGCATCGCGAACGGAATTCTTCCGCGCCTGCGCCTGCCCGTGCCGGAAGGGTTTAGTAACGCTTTTGACGAATGGGTTGCCAACAACAAGGGTCCTTCGAACCGCCAGTACAAATACCTTGCTGACCTTCCGATCGCACCCTGGGGCGCACAACTGCCACTTGGAGCGATAGTTGTGCTGGACCGTCGCGACGTACCGACCCGCCCTGAACTGGCCGCCATTTCACACGAAGAAGCGCTCGCCGGTCTAATCACTCAAAATTTCGCCCGAACGCGCCATTCTGGCGCCATCCTTCGCTCGATCGATTTGATTTCTCGGCATTTGCCAATCTATCGCCTTAGTTACAACTCCGCCGAGGAGGCTGCAGAACATCTCTCGTCACACCCCAAGCTTTCCGCCCTTCCAGTCGCACGGATTGCCGACACAATGCAGAACGCAAGGCAAGCTCCACTCGACCTGTTGGAACGAGGCGCCGCGGATTTCTTGCGGGACAAAAACTATGTGCAGACCCCCGGCGTGACGCAAACAAAAGCCGGTGAGGACCGCTTTCTAGCTGATCAGGACGGGATCGGTATATTTCGCTTGAACCCCATGTCTTCTGCGATCTGGGGCTTATTGGAAGAACCAACTGAACTGGATGCGATTATTGAAATTCTGGCAGCGGCCTTTCCGGATGTTGCGAGGGATCAGATTCTCACCGACTGTGACCGTCTGATGCGTGAACTTGCGAAGGCACAGTTGATTATTCCTTTGGAGGAGGATGTGGTTGCTCAATGAGCAGAGCGAACCACATATCCCGTCGGGCGGCGCTGTTCCGCCTTGGCATTGGCGCCACTACAGCCTACATGGCCCCTGCATTGATTGGGATGAGCGAGGCCAGAGTGTCGGCGAGTTCAGGGACCAGCGGCTCCTCAGGGTCCAGCGGTGGTTCAGGGTCTAGCGGCTCGTCGGGATCCAGTGGTGCATCCGGGTCCAGTGGTGCATCGGGGTCTAGCGGTGCATCCGGGACCAGTGGCGCGTCGGGTGGCAGTGGTGCCTCGAGCGCGTCTGGTTCCAGCGCCCCCAGTGGCCCGTCACAGTCGGGCTCAACGCGCGACGACGACACTTCGGGCAGAAAGAGCGGACCACGCGGGCCCGGTACCTGTCGTTCTTCGTCCATGTCGGGTAGCGCCCAGATCTCACGCCAGGACTACAAGCGCGCGCAACGCGCCATTGCACGTGGTGATGCAAGACCTCTGCAGGAAGTTCTTGGTAAAGTTCAAGCCCGACGCCCGGGAAAATTATTGCAGGTCGGGTTTCCTGAAACGCGTGGCAGACCTATTTTTCAAGTGCTGATCGTTGACTCGAAGGGGGCAGTGGTCTCAGTCACTGTCGATGCGGGCTCGGGTCGCATCACAAACATGCAGGCATGTTGAATGCGTATTCTGATCGTAGAGGATGAACATAAGATCGCCGAGTTGATCGCGGACGTTCTGGAGGGCGAAGGGTTGATCCCAGAGATCGCCTGCGATGGCGAAGAAGGCTGGTTCCTGGGCAGCACCGAGAACTACGCTGCCGCGATTCTGGATATCGGCCTGCCCAAGCGCGACGGGTTGTCGGTCCTGCGGAATTGGCGCAATGAGGGGCTGGAACTACCCGTTATCCTTCTGACGGCGCGGGCAAACTGGAATGAACGTGTCGAAGGTATCGACGCGGGTGCGGACGATTATCTGGGCAAGCCATTTCAAATGGAAGAACTTGTCGCTCGTCTTAGAGCACTATTACGTCGGTCCAGCGGGCAGAAAGTCACCACACTCGAGGCCGGGTCGCTCAGGCTCGACCTGCGCCAGATGCGAGTTACAGTTGATGGAAGACCCTTGAAGGTCACGCCCTTGGAATATCGGCTGCTGAGTTACCTGATGCACCATCGCGGTCAGGTGGTGACCCAAGAGGAATTAATCGAAAACATCTACTATCGTGATCAAGAACCCGACAGCAATGCGATCGAAGTTCTGATAGGTCGCCTGCGCCGTAAGATTGGCGGTGGCGTGATCGAAACGCGCCGAGGGTTCGGGTATATAATCGCCGAGGACGAAATATGAAGATGTCGCTGAGCCTGCGTCTGTTACTGGCGGCAGCGCTGACAACGACTCTGGCGCTGGCGGCAACTGCCATCGTTTTCAACATCCTTTTTCGACTCTATTTCGAACACCGTGCCCGTGGTGAGTTGGAGACATATCTCACACTGCTGAGCGGCAATGTAAGTGTGGACGAAGAGGGCAGCGTCGAGGTCGCACCCATTTCGGATCCCCGGTTCGAGCAACCAGTTTCAGGCTATTATTGGCAGGTCCTTGTCGACGACGGCGAACCTATCCTGTCGCCGTCATTCTGGGCGGCTCCGCTGATGCTGGATCGACCTCAAACACCAGGGGTGATTTCCTTTGACGATGTCACTACGGATTCTGGAGAAACGGTCGCCGTGGCCAGTTGGGTTATCACCTTGGGTGAGTCCGAGATACGCCGTGAGATTTTTCTGGCGGTTGCCATCGACCGGGCAGACCTGGATGTCTCGGTCTCAAGGTTCACGACAAATTCGATCATTTGGCTAGCGGTGTTGGGTCTGTTTCTATTGGCTGCAAGCTGGATTCAGGTCCGTTTGGGGCTGAACCCGTTACAAAAGGTACGATCCGAAGTCAGCCGTATCTCGAGGTACCCGGACCAGCGATTGTCTTCGGACTATCCCACAGAAGTTCTGCCGTTGGCCAAAGAGGTGAACCAGTTGCTGGATGCCAACGCCGAAGCTTTAGAACGCGCCCGATCCCGCGCAGGCAACTTGGCGCATGGCCTCAAAACCCCGTTGACAATCATGCACGGTGTGGAGCGCAAGATGCGGAAGTCGGGGCATAACGGTCTCGCCGACGACCTGATGACCGAGATCACCGCTATTCAGCACATTGTAGAGCGAGAGCTGGCATCAAGTCGTGACAGCCAGCAGGTGCTGCGGCGCGCGGATGCTAGTGCGATCGTCGCGCGCCTGCAGAGGACGTTTGGCCGCCAACCCGGCGCGGAACACCTTCATTGGATTACCGACCTACCCGAAACGCTTCACCTGCCCTTCGACGAGTTCGATCTGACCGAACTCATGGGCAACCTTTTGGACAATGCGGTGAAATGGTCCAAAAGCAGAATTATCGTGAGCGGCGGGCAAGACGGCACAACCGCGATCCTGACCATCGAGGATGATGGCCCGGGCATACCTGATTCAGAACATGAATCGGTGCTGAAACGAGGAAGGCGGCTGGACCCGGACCAACCGGGTTCCGGTCTGGGTTTGAACATTGCGCAACGCATGGCACGGGCGCATGGTTGCGACCTATCACTTGATCAATCCGCCCTTGGGGGACTGAAAGTATGCCTTACGTGGTCCTCGGCTCACCCCACGAATAGTGTTTGATCAACCGCCAGAAAGGAAAGGCATTTCCGAAAGTGCGAATTAGCTATTCAGCTAAATCTCAGCCAAAGGACCTGCGTACAATGTTTTCTGCCATTCAGCATCAGGGCGGCAACCGGCCCGATGGCGACACATCGCGTTCTTCAGTTATCGCGATCAAACGAGCAGATAACAGGTGAGCCTGCTAGCGACCGATCAAACGCAAAACGCTCCGCAGTACTATCTTTGGGGCGTTCTTTCGTTGTTGATCAAATGTCTTGGCCAGGCGGCTCAAGCGGCCCACCGGGTGCCATGAGATGGCGCTCCGACAGCCACGGATTTAGTTCCAGCGCCGATGACAAAGCGTCTCGCGCTTCATCAATCCGTTGAAGCCCCAAAAGCGTCAGCGCCCGTCCGCTGATCGCCGCAACGTGATTGGGAGAAAGCTCTATCGCCCTATCCAAATCGACAAGCGCAGCTTGAAAGTTTTGCCGTAGGTAATTCGCAAAAGCACGCTGGTTGTAACCCTCGGCATAGGACGGGCAATAAGCGATAAGCTTGTCAAAGTCTTCGATCGCTCCCAACAAGTCCCAAGCATTTCTTCGAGTCATTCCACGATCCAACACGGCTTGAGCACTTTCGTCCGGCGCATCAGTCCAAAACTCCCAAAGCTGTTGGGACAATTCCCGCGCTGCAAGTTCATTTTCAGCTTTCCGGATCTCATCGATTATCCGATCAACACCAGCAGTGTGATCCGGGGCTGGCGGACACTCTTCAGAGCTTGCGGCAACTGTAGTTGCAAACATCAATGCTAAGGCTGTGACAGTTCTTTTCATGACTGTATGGTGATGCAGCTGAAGACTTCGTCAACCCTTACTTTCCAAACCACCCGATACCCCAGTCTCTTTAACGGCCTCCATCGCAACAAAAGTTGACGTGCTTGCAACATGCGGCAGAGAAGATATTTTTTCGGCCAGCACCGCCCTGTATTCAGACATAGAACCGGTTCGAACCTTAAGCAGATAGTCGAAATTTGACGCGATCATGTGAGCTTGCTCGATCTCAGGAATTCTGCGAACGGCGTCGTTGAAGTTACTCAAAGCTTTCTCTCTGGTGTCTGTCAGACGCACCTCGACAAAGGCGACATGATCTAGACCCAATCGGATTGGGTCTAAGATCGCTCGGTAGCCTTTAATTACGCCTTCGGCTTCAAGCCGCTTCAATCGTGCTTGAGTAGGCGATTTGGAAAGACCAATGCGACGGGCGAGGTCTGCCACAGAAATCCGACCATCTTCCGCCAGAATCGCCAACATTGAACGATCAAAGCGATCCAGCTCAAAAAAGTCGTATCGCATCGCAAATCCTTAAAATTTTGGTCCATTGACCTTTGTTACAACCAAAGTTGTTCGATTGTCCTGAAAAATTGCCGCTATACTGCACAAAAGACCGGAGGTTACATGTCTCATTCCTTGCGCACCCTCATCGACGCTCAGACCTATGCCGACCATGACGCTGTATTGGAGAAATTGATCGCGCAGGCTGAACTCGGCACAGACCAAAGAAAGGCAATCTGCGCGGCAGCCGCGCAATTGGTTCGCGACATACGGTCCAGTACATCGCCTGGGATGATGGAGGTCTTCTTGGCTGAATACGGCCTGTCCACCGACGAAGGCGTGGCACTTATGTGTCTGGCCGAGGCATTGTTGCGCGTTCCCGACGCCGACACGATCGACGCACTGATCGAAGATAAGATTGCGCCGTCGGATTGGGGCAAACATTTGGGGCAATCCTCGTCCTCTCTGGTCAATGCTTCCACTTGGGCATTAATGCTGACTGGACGCGTATTGGACGAAGGGCAATCTTCTCCGGTTAGCGCGCTGCGTGGCGCCATAAAGCGGCTTGGCGAGCCAGTGATCCGCACCGCCGTTGGACGTGCCATGAAAGAGATGGGACGGCAGTTCGTCCTGGGTGAAACCATCCAATCCGCCATGTCCCGAGCGCGTGGGATGGAAAGCAAAGGTTACACTTATTCATACGATATGTTGGGCGAAGCCGCGCGTACCGAGGCGGATGCCGCGCGTTACCACCTGTCCTATTCTCGAGCCATCGCTGCGATTGCAGAGGCGTGTACGCACGATGATATTCGCGCCAACCCTGGAATTTCGGTTAAACTTTCAGCTTTGCACCCTCGGTATGAACTGGCGCAGGAACAGCGCGTCATGGACGAGCTGGTTCCGCGCTTGCGTGCGCTGGCACTGCTAGCCAAGGCTGCCGGAATGGGGCTGAACGTGGATGCTGAAGAAGCAGACCGCCTTTCCCTTTCTCTACAGGTGATCGAAGCGGTGATGGCTGAACCAGCGCTGTCGGGATGGGATGGGTTCGGTATAGTTGTTCAAGCCTACGGCCCACGTGCAGGGCTGGTTTTGGACACGTTGTATCAGATGGCCGAGCGGCACGACCGCAAGCTGATGGTCCGACTAGTGAAAGGGGCCTATTGGGACACCGAGATCAAGCGGGCCCAAATCGAAGGCGTCGATGGATTCCCTGTCTTTACAAAAAAAGCGGTGACAGACGTTTCATACATCGCAAATGCCCGTAAATTGTTGAATATGACCGATCGGATTTATCCGCAGTTCGCCACCCACAATGCCCATACCGTCAGCGCGATCCTTCACATGGCCGATGACCAGCCATTTGAGTTTCAGCGGCTGCACGGGATGGGTGAAACCCTGCATCAGATCGTTAAAGATCAAAAGAAAACCCGTTGCCGCATCTATGCCCCTGTAGGCGCTCATCGCGACCTGTTGGCTTACCTCGTCCGGCGATTACTGGAAAACGGCGCAAACTCATCCTTCGTGAACCAGATCGTAGATGAGGAGGTTCAGCCAGAAGAGGTTGCCGCCGATCCGTTCGAAGCAATTCGAGAACCGCAACGCCATTTGCCAAAAGGTCCAGAGCTGTTTGAACCCGAACGCGCCAATTCACGCGGCTTCGACCTGCATCATACGCCGACACTGGACATGATCGACGCGGCGCGAGACGCCTATCGTAACCACCAATGGTCGTCTGGCCCGCTTTTGTCGGGTGAGTCACAACCCGAAGCCGCACAGATCGTGAGTAATCCGTCTAATCCGCAAGACAAGCCCGGTTCAGTCAAAACGACTAGTCATGAAGACATCGAACAGGCGCTTGCCTGTGCAAATCCATGGCGAGTCCCCGCGCCTGAACGTTCCCGCATTTTGAACAAGGCGGCCGAACTTTACGAGGCGCATTTTGGTGAGCTGTTTGCGCTGCTCGCACGCGAGGCTGGAAAGTCTGTTCCCGATGCAGTTGCTGAGCTGCGCGAGGCGGTCGATTTCCTACGATATTACGCTGCAAACATCCCAGATCGTGAACCGGCAGGTGTTTTCGCCTGTATCAGCCCTTGGAATTTTCCTCTGGCTATCTTCACCGGTCAAATTTCGGCGGCACTTGCGACCGGAAACGCGGTTCTTGCCAAACCCGCACCACAGACTCCGCTCATTGCCCATCGAGCAATACAACTGCTGCTTGAGGCTGGCGTGCCGAGCGATGCACTGCAACTATTACCAGGCGGGCCCGAGGTGGGGTCAGCATTGACGTCAGATGCGCGCGTGTCCGGTGTGGCGTTCACCGGATCGACTACAACCGCACAAAGAATTCGGCAGTCGATGGCCGATAACTTGCGCCCGGGCACGCCTCTGATCGCCGAAACAGGCGGCCTGAACGCAATGATCGTCGACAGCACAGCCCTGCCGGAACAGGTCGTCCAGTCAATAATTGAAAGCGCATTTCAGTCTGCTGGACAAAGATGTTCTGCGCTTCGCTGCCTTTATCTTCAGGAAGAAATCGCCGACGACGTTCTGACAATGCTGATCGGCGCAATGGACGCATTACAACTTGGAGACCCTTGGTTGCTTTCCACGGATTGCGGTCCAGTCATCGATGAACTTGCGCTGCAATCAATCGCGGACCATGTATCCAGCGCTCGCGCGGAAGGGCGAGTTTTAAAAGAATTGGACACTCCAACCGAAGGAAATTTTATCGCCCCGACGCTTATCGAAATTCCGGGTATTGCCGCCTTGGAACGCGAGGTTTTTGGTCCTGTACTGCATGTCGCTCGTTACAGGTCACAAGATATCGACAAAGTAATAACGGATATTAATGCAACCGGTTATGGCCTAACCTTTGGGCTGCACACACGCATAGATGACCGCGTACAACATGTGACCGAATCAATTCACGCCGGAAACATTTACGTGAACCGAAATCAAATCGGCGCCATTGTCGGCTCGCAACCATTTGGCGGTGAGGGCTTATCTGGAACCGGGCCTAAGGCGGGCGGCCCGAACTATATGAAACGTTTCTGCGCCCCAGACAGGCAATCCGTTGCGGAGTCATGGCCCGGTGCAATGTCTGAAATTCCCGCGCCGACTGGACAAGCCGCAGAACCCAAGACACATACTCTGCCCGGCCCAACTGGGGAGTCCAACAGGCTTACAGAATTTCCACGCGCGCCACTGTTATGCCTAGGACCTGGAAAAAGCACCGTCCAAGAACAAGCAGATGCTGTTCAGGCGTTAGGGGGTGTTACGATTCAAACGACAGGTGAATTGGATCTGCATCGGTTGGAACACCTAGATAATTTTTCTGGCGTTTTATGGTGGGGTGACGAAGAAACAGCGCGTGAGATAGAACGTCACCTTGCACGGAGAATTGGTCCTATCTTGCCTTTGATCCCCGGAAAACCCGATCGAACTCGTGTTTTGGCAGAGCGTCAGGTCTGCGTCGATACCACTGCAGCGGGGGGCAACGCAGCATTATTGGGGGGTGCGAATTAAGCTTGACTTGACGTAGGGCTTTGAAAAGCACAGCGTCCCGTCATGTTTCCTATACGCGACCATAACCCCTCAGGCCGTACGCCTTATGTCGTTTACTCTCTTATGGCTGCAAATGTTCTGATCTTCCTCAGCTATGTGGGGATTATGAACGACATTCAACTGATTAACCGTCTTTACTATGACTACGCAATCATACCAGCCCGCGTTTCGGACGGTGTCGCGCTTGAAACGCTGATAACATCAATGTTCTTGCATGGCGGCTGGATGCACCTGGCTGGAAACATGCTGTTTCTTTGGATATTTGGCGACAACATGGAAGACGAAATGGGGCACCTACCCTTTTTGTTGTTCTACTTGATGGCAGGGGTATGTGCTGGACTGATTCATGTGATTACCGCACCCCAGTCGGTTGTTCCTACTATTGGCGCATCCGGAGCAATTGCCGCCGTGATGGGGGGGTATCTATTGCTCTTTCCAAAGGCCCGAGTGGATATTTTGCTGATCCTGATTGTTTATTTCAGAATCTTTACGATACCAGCCTTTGTCATGTTGGGGGTTTGGCTTGGCATGCAATTTTTTGGAAGCCTGGCCAGCGACCCGGACCGTGGCGGCGTGGCTTATTGGGCCCATACGGGCGGATTTATTGTTGGGCTGATACTTTGCATTCCGCTTTGGCTGAAACGCGGTGGAACTGCATTCTGGAGCAGAACCCACGGCCATCCTCCACATCCAGAGCACAAATACAAACTCACGGAATCGCGCATCCCCCGCGTACCGCGCAGGTAGTTCAGTTTCTGGTTGGGGGTCTTATTTAACCCCTTATCACTTTGGTGAAACTGTCAAAGATAGGCTCATTAGCGCAGATCACATCGCCATCTTCCAAGATGCTGCCTTCGGGGTTCAAAGCCTGAATAAGGCCACCGGCCTCTTTTACAATAATGATACCCGCGGCCAGATCCCAAGTATTGAGACGACGTTCCCAAAAACCCTCGTACCGGCCGGCAGCTACATATGCCATATCCAGCGCCGCAGCACCCCATCGGCGAACCCCAGCGCACACGGGCATCAAACGTGCCAAGTCTTGCAGCGTTTCCGGCAAGTCGGATCGCCCGCCGTACGGAAGCCCAGTCGAGAAAACGGATTCGATCATGCGATGGCGGCCAGATACGCGGATGCGCATATCATTCATCCAAGCGCCTTCACCCTTTTCTGCAAAGAACATCTCGTCCTTGGCGGCGTCATAGATTACGCCAGAAACAATTTTGCCTTTGTGTTCCAACGCAATTGATATCGCCCAGTGTGGCAAACCGTGCAAAAAATTAGTCGTACCATCCAAAGGATCGACTATCCACCGACGGGTCGGGTCCTCTCCGTCAATCGCTCCGCCCTCTTCGGCCAGCCAACCATAGGTCGGACGTGCACCAAGAAGTTCTTCTTTAAGGATCGCTTCAGCGGCGATATCTGCCTTGGACACGAAGTCGCCTGCGCCCTTCATGGAAACTTGCAGGTGCTCGACTTCACGGAAATCCTTGACCAGAGAGCGCCCAGCCTTTCGCGCGGCTTTGATCATGATGTTGAGATTTGCACTGCCAACCATTGTTCCAAGGCTCCTGTCCGGTCAAACCGCGCGTATACTGGGGCAATGCGTCCTTGCCAAGAGGTATGATATGCATACCTGCCCCGCGTTTTTCACCTATTCTGCTTGCAACTTGCGGGCCTCGGTTCGAGCAAGCTTTACCAGCTCTTGCACAAAAGGCTTTTCCAGATCCTCGCTTCGCACGGCAGCATACAGCCGTCGCGTTATCCCGTCTTTTGTGAGCGGGCGCGTCACATAGTCCGAGTTGTATTTAACTTCGCGCACCACCCAGTCCGGTAAGACGGAGATACCGCGGTTGGAAGCCACCAAAAGCAGGATCACGGCCGTAAGTTCAACTTGTCGGATCGCAGACGGTTCCACACGCGCCGGGATCAGTAGTTGGCTGAACACATCCAGTCGGGTGCGTTCGACTGGATAAGTAATTAAGGTCTGCCCTCTGAAATCATCAGCTTCGATATATTTTTTTTGCGCGAGCGGGTGGGTGGAAGCGGCCACGAAAACTGCATTGTAATCAAAGAGTTCTACAAACTCGATTCCCGGCAAATCCTCAGGGTCAGAGGACACCACCAGATCAACTTCTTCTTTCTGCAGCGCAGGTAATGCGTCGAAGGCCAGACCCGGACGAATATCTACATCGACATCAGGCCAAGTTTTTCGGAAACTCTCCAGCACTGGGAACAGCCATTCAAAACAAGCATGACATTCGATGGCAATATGCATGCGCCCCGTTCGACCATCCCGCAAAGAAGAAAACTCGTCCTGCATCGCTTCGACTTGTGGAAGTATCTGTTCAGCAAGACGCAGTAGACGCAAACCGGCGGCAGACAACTTCATGGGTTTCGACCGGCGCAGGAAAAGCTCGACGCCCGCCTGATCTTCCAAACCTTTGATCTGATGACTTAACGCAGACTGCGTAATGTTCAGTTGATCCGCTGCACGCGCCAAGCCTCCGCATTCGTGGATCGCTTTGATGGTACGAAGATGCCGGAATTCAATGTGCATCCCAAACAGGCCTCATGTTGTTGTTGAATAATATGAGTTTGTTTCACCATTAAACCCGTGGCACAAAGAATGCAATGAAACCCCCAAGAGGCCACCATGACCAAGCCTGAGATTTCTTTTGAGTTCTTTCCCCCCAAAACTTTGGAAGCCTCGTTCCGGCTGTGGGATACCGTTCAAACGCTTGCCCCGTTGGAGCCTCGTTTCGTTTCCGTCACTTACGGCGCCGGGGGGACAACTCGGGAATTAACGCGGGATGCTGTGGCAACCCTTCACAAGTCGTCGGGCTTGCCTGTTGCCGCGCACCTTACTTGCGTGGACGCAACCCGGTCAGAAACACTTGCAATCGCAAATGGATTTGCCAAGGCAGGTGTGCGTGACATCGTAGCTTTGCGCGGTGATCCACCAAAGGGACAAAACAGTTTCGTTCCCCACCCTGATGGTTTCGAAAACTCTGTAGAGCTTATCTCAGCGCTGGCAGAAACCAATCGCTTCAATATCCGAGTAGGCGCATATCCGGATATTCATCCAGAAGCTCAAAATGCTCGCACCGATGTTGATTGGCTGAAAGCTAAGCTGGACGCCGGAGCAGATGAAGCACTGACGCAGTTTTTCTTTGAGGCCGAAACCTTTTTCCGTTTTCGCGACGCATGCGCAAAGGCGGGAATCGACAAACCCATCGTTCCGGGAATTCTTCCGATTGAAAACTGGAAAGGCGCACGTAATTTTGCGCTGCGCTGCGGGACGCGCATTCCAGCCTGGGTGGAACATGCTTTTGAAAAGGCGATTCGAGATGATCGCGAAGATTTACTTGCCACAGCACTATGTACAGAGCTGTGTTCTGATCTGATCGACGGTGGCGTCGACAAATTACATTTCTACACACTCAACCGACCGGAACTGACACGGGATGTCTGCTTTGCGTTGGGCATTACTCCGCGAGCGGAACTGCAAAACGTTGCGTAATCGCGTTTCGGTTGGCCATCGAAGCGCCCATGGAGACATTGGCGCGAGTTTCTAGATGCGATCAGTTCGATTGGGCACTCCGGACCCCACGTGAACCGGCAACAGTTAGTCAATAAAGTTGGGTATTGTCCCCATTTTTGAGACTTATGCGCGAAAAACTGGATGATCTGAAGACAATCACGCACGCCCAACGGTTACTGTAACCGAAACTCCGGCCAATAAACGCGCAAATTTGACAAAAAAACTAACCCGAGCACACTAGCCATAGTTCAAGTTTTAACGAGTTTTCCAGGTTATGGAACCAGTCGACAACATCAAGGCGCGGGTCGCAGCCCTTCAAGCACTTGGCCTATCACATGGCGCAAATGCCAGCGATATTCGCGACGCCTGGCGTGACATAGCCTTTCATTCTCATCCGGATCACACGGGTGGTGACTATTCTGGATTCTCGAAGGCGAAAACCGCATACGATTTCCTTCGCAAAGAGGGTCTGACAGCGAATAAGCCCGACAAGTCAAGTTTGCCCCGGCGACCACAGTTGAAAAAAAGACTGATCGATTTGGATGCCAACGAAATTGAGCACTGTCGGAGCATGCTGCGTCCGAACCAAGTTCTTTCTCATGCCGGGAACAAACAGCGCGCGGCAGAAGATAGCGACGCCCAGGGATTGGCCTCGAGCCATGTCCCAGAGGCAATAGGATGTTTCGGACGTGAGCTTACATATTTCGTTGCGACACCTGTTTGCGAGGGCTCAAATCGAGTTGTTTTGCCGACTTCGGTTTTGGCCAGTTGTCGTAAGGGCGAACCTGAAATTTTGACATTCCAGTCAAAAAGCACAGGGGCCGGAGAAGTTGTCGTTCCCGACGCTATTCGCGAGCGGAAGTTCCCTGGCGCCAAAAGTGTCAAAATTCGCTTCGAAGCAGATCAGAGCTCGCGTGAAAATTTTTGCCTTGCCTCTTAATAGCACGGTTATCGAAAGGCCGACGCCCGGACTGAAAAGCCCGGACGTTTTCGCATATTTTGATGCGATCAGTTTGAGATTGGACCCTCTGAGGTGAACTTGGGAATAACGCTGGTCGAGGCTGCATCGGCTTCGATGTCGGGCCAGTTTCCTTCTGCCAAATTGATATTGCCCGGGACATCTTCTTCCCAAAATCCTACGACTACATCGGTGATGTTGAGGTACAGTTTATCATCGACAATACGCCAAAGATTTGGGTTGGCTGGAACTTTACCGCCGCGCGACACACCGTATGCGCAGTGACCATCGTAGGCCGGGGCATAATAGGCTGGATTCGCAAGAAATTTTTCTCGGTTTTCCTCGCTAGTGAATGCCCAAGTCGCACCGTTGTATTCGGCCGTAATGTCGGTGCGACCGCGAACAGGCTCGGGCTGAGCCTGGCCAATCGGGACCTGGTCGAGGCTTCGGTAAGAGACGACATCGTAGCCCGAGATGGCGAACCCAGTACCGTCGACGTATTGATCTCCGGCAAATGCAGGCGCAGCAAAGGCCAGAGCTGCAGCTACGGCAATCGCAAAATGTTTCATGTGACAATCCTCATATCCATTCGGTTTCAGGGCGCCCGATTTGCGGGTCTATCCGAACAATAAGTGATTTCATGCAATCGCGAAGCACCGCTCGCGCCCCTGTGACATCCCACGAGAAAACGTGAGGCTGAGGGCATGGTTTGTTACAAAATCAACGAAAGATCAGGGGTTGGACTTTGCCACTTGCAATATTAGCTGTCACGACAGCGACCCAGCGACAAGGCAAGGATAAGGAACGCACAACATGAGCGAAGAATCCAACTATACCCCTCCAAAGTTCTGGACATGGGACAGTGAAAGCGGCGGTCAATTTGCCAAGATCAACCGCCCCATATCCGGGGCAACTCATGACAAGGACCTGCCAACCGGGAAACACCCGATGCAGCTTTACTCGCTGGCGACCCCCAACGGGGTTAAAGTAACTATCATGCTGGAGGAACTGCTGGCTTTGGGGCATTCCGGAGCCGAATACAACGCCTGGCTAATAAAAATTGGTGACGGTGATCAATTTGGGTCAGGGTTTGTGGAAGCAAACCCAAATTCCAAGATCCCAGCCCTTTGGGATCGTTCTGGGGAAAAACCTGTCCGCGTTTTCGAAAGCGCATCGATTCTTTTTCATCTGGCTGAAAAATTCGGTGTCTTCCTACCCGAGTCTGGTCCGGAACGGACCGAAGTGATGAATTGGGTCTTTTGGCAGATGGGCAGCGCCCCTTACCTAGGTGGCGGCTTCGGGCATTTCTACGCCTATGCGCCAGAGAAGTGGCAATATCCAATTGACCGATTTGCGATGGAAACCAAACGGCAACTTGACGTTTTGGACCGTCAACTAGCTGACAAAACCTACGTTGCTGGCGAGGAATACACCATCGCCGATATGGCCATCTGGCCGTGGTACGGACAGCTAGTCCTAGGCCGTCTGTATGACGCTGCAGAGTTTCTGGACGTCGAATCCTATGAAAATGTGATGCGCTGGGCTAAGGCCATAGATGCACGGCCCGCAGTTCAGCGGGGCCGTATGGTCAACAGAACTTTTGGCGCACCGCACACACAACTGCACGAACGTCATGATGCCGGCGACTTTGAAACCAGGACACAGGACAAGCTAGAGCCCACCGGCTGATAGTTGGCTCCAGTCACTTTAAGATGGGGGGCCGCTCGGGATCTCTTCCCGGAGCGGCCCTTTCCATTTCAGTGACCTTAGGTTGCGGCAGATCGAATCGCAGTCCTACCTTGGCCAAAGCAATCGCTGCTGGGGACTCCGCATCGAAGAAACCGACGTCAAGTGCTCCGGCTTCAACTCCGGAAAACGTCAAAGCCTCGGACACCGCCCGCGCCAGCGCAGGTTCCGCGCCTTCAATAGCTGCCACAAAACCCAACAGGTGACCTTGACCACCTGCAGCAGTTTTTGTGCCTGCCAAATAGGCTGAGACGGCCAGACCAGTCGCCGACGCCAATTTAATATCTAATGCCTGCAATAGCCTGTCGGGTAAACCTTTTGGAGGCAGAAATTCCTTGAACCTTTGAAGAACTTCTTCCGGCCCATGTTTCAGCGTGTCGGTCAACCACGCCAATGCTTCGGGCGGTATTAACGTTGATGAACGCGCGACATCCAGATTCAGGCCAAGACCAATACCTTGATCGGAAAGCATCGTCGACAGCGCTCGCCCGGACAAAGCAACATATGGAACAGGCCGGCCCGCAAAGCGCGCCAGACGGTCTTCGCGATCAAATGCCAACACAAAGCGACCATCCGCAACGTCAAATAATTCGGGGGATATGTTTTCATCACGGGCCTCTTCGGTCAGCAACAGAAACAGCTCGCTGTCGGCAAGCCGCTCAAAAAATCGCAATCTTGCCTCGTCATTCGTTTCAGCGGATTCCATTTCCGCATGGGCTTGATCCAGTATTGTTTCTTCAGTCATTCAGAACCTCTTGCACCCGCTGACGCAAAACCGGCAACAAATCCGCCTCGAACCACGGGTTTTTCTTCAGCCATGCCGTATTTCGCCAAGACGGGTGTGGCAAGGCGAAGACGCGCGGCGCATAGTCTCGCCACCTGCGCACAAGATCCGTTACAGGTGTTTGGGTGCCAAGGTGATACTTGTGCGCATAGCCTCCAACAAGAACCGTCAGACGGACATCCCCTATCGCGGACATTACTTTGTCATGCCATGTTCGTCGGCAAATCGGAGGAGGCGGTAAATCTGCATTGCGCGAATTATATCCGGGAAAGCAAAATGCCATTGGAACGATTGATACCAGAGAACGGTCGTAAAACGCCTTTTCATCCAACCCCAGCCACTCGCGCAGACGATCACCAGAAGGGTCAGTAAACGGCCTGCCCGACTCGTGCACGCGTGCGCCGGGAGCCTGACCCGCGACCAAGATAGGTGTTCCGGGAGTGAACCAAACCACTGGGCGAGGTTCGTGGGCCGTCGCCGTTTTCGCAAATCGATCAGCGCACAACCTACAGTTTTCAATGTCTTTGATCAGGGTCCGCATCCATTTCCCAGAACGTATTTGCTGTTATTTAGGTTAAATATGTTCTGAATGAGGGTCGGCCAACAATAGGGTAACACTCGCCAATAGGTCACATATTAGGCAAGATCTGTGTATGCTCATTGATCATTTGTTTCATACTTCGGCATAATGTATCCAAACTAGATCGGTAGAAGACGCGCTTTCTAGCCGACAAAGAACGAGCGAATACAGGCTGCGCATGCTGGAATTTGAAAATGTCAGCAAGTCATTCTGGACCGGAACCCGCCGCAAGGTAATTCTGGACAGGGTTTCATTTCGCGTGGATCTGGGGTCTTCACTTGGGGTGCTGGCACCAAATGGAACCGGAAAAACCACGTTGATCAACATGATGGCCGGCCTTGAGAAACCCGATGAAGGCGTGATCCGGCGCGACTGTCGAGTGTCCTTTCCAATGGGTTTCACAGGAGGCGTGGCTAAGCGTTTGTCGGCATTGGAAAACGCGCGCTATATCGCAAATATCTATGGTATGGATCCCGATTACGTCGAAGCCTATTGCAGATGGCTATGTAACCTCGGCGAGTATTTCGACCAACCGCTTGGTACTTATTCGTCAGGTATGAAAGCTCGGTTCACTTTCGCCCTGATGTTGGCGCTGGATTTCGACATGTACCTTATTGATGAAGGGATGCCATCGACCACCGATGTCGAATTCAATAAAAAAGCCGGGGACATTCTTCGCGAGAGGTTACGCACCACGACTTTGGTGATCGTTTCCCACAACCCAAAGACTTTGGAAAAATTTGCCCGGCAAGCAGCGGTTCTTGTAGACGGGCAATTGTACATGTTTGAAACCTTGGAAGAGGCAAAGCAGCTTTATGACTACCAAACCCAAGGCTAAAAAGTATAACCCCAATCGATCGCCCGGCGGCGAAGGCACCGCCGAGGCGCGCTCGGACGCGATTGACCGGATTCGGCGCGCGACTCAAGGTAACGGAATAAAAGAAGATACCGGATCGTCCACCAATATTGACGAAATTAAGCGCGAAGGTTTGACTGGCCGGCAATTACGCGTCGCAAGGCGACTAGCGAAAAAGAACGGTCTGTCTGCCAACTCTGACTATGACGCGGTACGCTTGCTCAGGCAGATAGGGCTGGATCCTTTTCAAAGGGCTAATCTTCTGGAACTGGCCGCCAACGATCAACCCACACCGGATTCCGGTAAGGTTAAGGTCTTACTTCCGCAAATCACCGAGGACCCCAAAGACAACCTGCCCGGACCAGAACTTTCGCCCTCAGAGAGGCGGGAGTACGAAATCGGTCAAATTCAAAAAGACATTGCGCGACGCCGGCGGCGCAAGCTGCTTACTATGTTCGCTCGGCTGGCTGTCTTTGTGATGCTTCCTACGCTTTTGGTGGGCTACTACTTTTATCGCGTTGCCACTCCGATGTATGCCAGCTCGTCAGCATTTTCGATCTTGCAAGCGGACGGCGCAGCCGGGGCAATTGGCGGTTTCCTGTCCGGAACTCAATACGCCACTGCACAGGATTCGGTTGCGAGCCAGGAGTTTCTGGAATCCAAAGATGCATTGGAGCGGTTGAACCGCGACACCGGATTTGATGAGGTGTTCAAACAGGAATGGATCGACCCGATTCAACGCCTGTCACCTGATGCTTCCCTCGAGGAAACCCACAAGCTCTATAAAAAAATGGTGACTATTGGATATGATCCCTCGGATGGAATTGTCCGAATGGAAGTCGCAACGCCAGATCCTGAATATTCGGTCGAAGTGTCACGACGACTTATCCAGTATGCCGAAGAGACGATTAATGCGTTGTCCGTGCTCAAACGCGAAGACCAGATGCGCGAGGCTATGAAAAGCTTTGAAGACGCGCAAGATGCCCGCAGGAGAGCGCAAGAAGATCTCATTGAGTTGCAGCTTCAAGGGGCAGTATTGGACCCACAAAGCGTGATCGCCAGCTTGCGAGCACGCATCGATCAATTCGAGATCCAACTTCAAGACAAAGAACTGCAACTTGCGGCGTTACTGGACAACTTGCGGCCCAATCAGGCCAAAGTAGAGGGTGTTCAGGCCGATATTGAACGCCTACAGGCGGTTCTCAACGAGCTTAATGCAGAAATGCTGGATGTATCGGCTGGGGAAAACTCGCTTGCGCGACTAAACGTACGGATTCAAATGGCTCAGGCTGATCTGGCCGCGCGTGACATGATGTTGCAATCTGCCTTGCAACAAGTGGAAACAACACGCACCGAGGCAAACCGAAAGGTCCGTTACCTGACCGTGTCAGTGAACCCGGTGGCCAGCCAAGAGGCCGGTTATCCGCGGAAGTTCGAAAATACGATTTTGGCATTCTTGTTGTTTGCTGGTATCTACCTCATGATCTCGCTTACTGCGTCGGTCCTTCGAGAACAGGTATCTTCGTAAAACAAATGAAACATGTAAAAATCGCCGATCTTACCGTCGGTAACGACCTTCCACTGACCATTATCGCTGGTCCCTGCCAGCTTGAGACAGCGGACCACGCCCAGATGATTGCGGGCACCATGAAAGAAGCCTGTGACGCTGCGGGCGCGCAGTATGTATTCAAAGCCTCCTTTGATAAGGCTAACCGCACCTCTCTGTCCGGTAAACGCGGCATGGGAATCGATGCAGGGCTGAAGGTTCTGGACGACATCCGCAAGACCATCGGCGTTCCGGTTTTGACCGATGTGCATACCGAGGCCCAATGCGCCATCGCGGCTGAGACCGTTGATGTGCTGCAAATCCCCGCTTTCCTGTGCCGACAGACGGATATGCTATTGGCGGCAGGCAATACTGGGGCCGTCATCAACGTCAAAAAAGGGCAGTTTCTTGCACCTTGGGAGATGCCGAACATTATCTCGAAAATCGAGAGCACGGGCAATCAGAACATCTTGTTGACCGAACGTGGGACGTCTTTTGGCTACAACACCCTCGTTGCCGATATGCGGTCGCTGCCGCAGATGGCCCAGACCGGATACCCAGTTGTGATGGATGCAACGCATTCCGTACAGCAACCCGGAGGTCAAGGAGGTTCCTCCGGCGGCCAGCGCGAGTTTGCGCCGGTGATGGCCCGCGCGGCAGTATCGTTAGGAGTTGGAGCAGTATTTATCGAAACGCATCAAGATCCCGACAATGCTCCTTCTGACGGGCCGAACATGATCCCACTAGATCAGATGGGCCAATTAATTGACATATTGATGCGTTTTGATGCGCTTGCCAAAGCTAACCCTGTAAAAATTTAAAGATTGAGAATTGTTATGCCCAAACCAATACCCGAGGTGAGCCCAAACACCTGGAACTTTCTGCGCGACCCGATGATCAAACCAACCGGTTTTCGTGAATACGACGCGCGTTGGAAATACCCTGACGAAATAAACTTGCCCGGCATGACTGCCCTTGGTTTAGGGTTGGGTACCCAGATGCACAGACGCGGCATAGCCCCCGTCATTGCGGTGGCAAACGATTATCGCGATTATTCTCTTTCTGTAAAAAACGCGCTTATTCTCGGGCTCATGAAGGCTGGAATCCAGGTTAAGGATATCGGGCCCGCCCTCAGCCCCATGGCCTATTTTGCGCAATTCCATCTGGACGTGCCTGCGGTCGCCATGGTGACAGCCAGCCATAATCCAAACGGCTGGACAGGTGTAAAGATGGGGTTCGACCGACCATTGACACACGGACCGGACGAGATGTCGGAACTGCGGGACATCGTCCTGAACGGAGAAGGCGTTGCCCGCGAAGGGGGATCTTACGAATTTGTCGATGGGGTAAAAGAGGCTTATATCGACGACTTGGTCGGAGATTTCAAAATGTCCAGACCGCTCAAGGTTGTCTGCGCTACAGGCAACGGCACAGCCTCGGCTTTTGCGCCTGAGATTTTTGAGCGGATGGGTGTCGAAGTCGTTCCCAGCCACAACCGGCTGGACTACACGTTCCCACACTACAATCCAAACCCCGAGGCCATGGAGATGCTTCACGACATGGCTGAAACGGTCAAATCAAGCGGCGCCGATCTTGCGCTAGGATTTGACGGAGACGGCGACCGTTGTGGCGTTGTAGATGACGAGGGCGAAGAGATATTTGCCGACAAGGTAGGTGTCATCATGGCACGGGATCTGGCCAAGCTGCACCCCAACTCAACCTTTGTGGCCGATGTTAAATCAACCGGATTGTTTGCGAGCGATCCTGAATTGAAAGCGAACGGAGTCAAAGCCGACTATTGGAAAACCGGCCACAGCCACATGAAGCGGCGGGTGAAGGAAATTGGTGCGCTGGCAGGATTTGAGAAATCGGGACACTATTTTCTGGCCGAGCCCATAGGGCGCGGTTACGACTGCGGCATGCGTGTGGCCGTTGAGATATGTAAGCTTATGGATCGTAACCCGCACCAAAGTATGTCTGATCTGCGAAAGGCGCTGCCGAAAACTTGGTCGACCCCGACAATGTCTCCTTTCGCTGCCGACACCGAGAAATACGATATTCTGAAAAGACTGGTCGATAAACTCGTGGAAAAAGCCAACGCCGGAGAGAGTTTCGCAGGGCGCGGGATCAAAGAAGTCGTGACCGTAAATGGGGCTCGAGTCATATTGGACAACGGCAGTTGGGGTCTGGTACGTGCTTCGTCCAACACTCCGAACCTGGTTGTTGTTTGCGAAAGCAGCGAAAGTGAACAGGAAATGCGCGAAATCTTTGCTGAGATCGACGCTGTGATACGGACAGAGCCGGGCGTCGGCGACTATGATCAAAGCATTTGAAGCTGGCAAGCGGGGCGCAATTTGCGCCCCAATTGGTCATTAGTCGCCGCCCAGCAACTTCAAAAGCCCCTTCTTGGCCTCATCTTCTAGCTTTTTCTTGAGGGCGTCCTCAACCTGATCAGTTTTGGTGATTGTAGCGTCGAGTTCGTTGCCCACTTTTTTTAGTACTTTTTGCTTAGCATCATCTTCGAGTTCTTTGACCTTACCCTCAGCCGCGGCTTCGATAACTTTTGTCAGGTCAGGCTTGATCGACGGGTTGCTCCATGGTCCGACGATGCGCACTGGCACCGAAATACCGTCGCCTGAATTCGCACGCAGGGCGACAGGAGTGAACACATAGTCGATATCACGGGCGCCGAGCCCGACACGCCCTTTTCCGTCTGCCCTGAAGTTGTCCAGCTTCATTAAAAGGTCGTCGTTTTTAAGGTCCCCATCTTTCATTGAAAAACTTGCAGTTAAGCTGTTGAAAACTGTGGTCCCCCCTGATCCACTCCCTCGCCCCATCAATCGGTCCAGGTCCACGCCGGATATGACTCCTTTGCCGACGTCGATATCGCCTTTGCCACTCAAGGATCGCATTATTTGTTCTTCGGTTTGACCGACGCCAAGAAACTGTAGCGAGCCAGATGCCTTGCCAGACAGGCGCTTGATGTCACCAAGCGTTTCCAACGCTTCTTTGAGGTCGATATTCTTGGCATTCAAATCGCCGCCAACCGACAGGCCATTGCGGTTGTTAGCAACGACTTGTCCGTTTAGCTGACCTGAGAACAGTGATGCGGGATGCATTTTCAGGACGGCGCGGGAGCGTTCAAGATCAAGCGTAAGATCGCTTTGGCCAAACGTTATGCCGGGGACAGCTATAGATTCCGCCTGTAACCGGATCGAGGCATTCGCCAGAGATAGTGCAGAGGCATCGATGGGGTCAGTAGACCACTTATCACTTGATTCGCTTTTGGATGCTGAACCGGATGTACTGCCAATGGTATTGGTGTCGCTGACCTTCGACAGGTCCAGATTGCGCGTATTCAGGCGCGCTGTCACTTGCGGTGGGTTGGAAATCACAATGTCTGCTTCACCGTTCAAGCGGTTATCGTCTAATTGTGCCGTCATGCCCCGCAGGGAAATTCGGCCATCGCGGGTGTAAGTCATCTGCCCGTCGATTTTCGCAATCCTGCCGAGGCCCCTAGGCACGACAACTCCACCCTGACCAAACGCAGCAAGCATCTTGTGGGTGTCGTTCGCAATAATGTCTAGGTTTCCGTCCATTTCACCCGCAAGATTCACGCGCCCTTCGAAACCAATATCTCCACCAGGGGCAAGCAGGCCCACCTGCAACGGCGTGACAACACCAGATGAAAATGCTGGCAAGTCTGGAATCTTCATATCGACCTGAACAGCGCCGCCAGGAACCGGCATCTGGGCCTGCAAATCCATAGGTGCCGATACCTGTGGCCAGCTGG
>NZ_JBXWRL010000065.1:0-23892 GCF_059612885.1 Ruegeria sp. YKSD179
AGGCGCACAATCAGAAAAACAGCGATACCAAGCAAGACCAATAGCTGGATCATGGGATTGTTCATTTCGTCCTCTTTTCAGAACCGAGACTTTGTAAGCGCAGCCTCATGCTCCTATGTAGGTGACAGTTGGTAGCAAGTCCACAGCCCGAACTACTAGAAAGGACAGCGCATATGTACCTGTTTCTGGCTTTTTTGTTGGTACCCATTATTGAGATCGCCCTGTTCATTCAGGTCGGTGGTCTGATTGGGCTATGGTCGACACTTGCCATTGTCGTATTGACGGCTGTTTTAGGTACCGTTTTGGTGCGGACACAAGGTCGCATGGCGCTGGGAGAATTACAGCGGTCCTTTTCCCAAATGGATGACCCAACTGAACCCTTAGCACACGGCGCTATGATTTTGCTTTCGGGGGCTTTGTTAGTAACACCTGGTTTCTTCACTGACATTATTGGTTTTGCATTGTTAATTCCCGCTATACGTTTGGCTTTGTTCCACTACTTGAAGTCCAAAATCTCGGTCACGCAATTCCAGATGGGCGCGGGTGCGCAATTCCATAGCCGTCCAGAACCATTTGAAAATGCCGATGTGATTGACGGTGAGTACTCCGAGGTCCGGCCCAGAAATGGCTCCGCGAAACCTTCTAAGTGGGTAGAGGGGCCGCACCAGCATTGAGGTGGGTCGCGCAACTTGTTAAGCAGTGACGAAAATCATTTTTGGAGTAGATCCATGGCCGACGAAGACGCCAAAGAAAACACCACGGCACAAGCCGCACCGCAGGTCCAAATGCGCGTTTTGGGGCAGTTCATCCGCGATTTGTCCTTTGAAAACGTAATGGCGCAAAAGGGCGTATCGGGCGAAGTTCAGCCTGAAATAGCGGTGCAGGTTAACCTGGATGCAAAAAAGCGACCGACTGAACACCAATATGAAGTGTCGATCAAGCTGAACCTGAAATCCAAAGCCAAGGGCATGGAAGATATTCTTTTCGTTTGCGAAATCGATTATTGCGGCCTGTTTCATGTTGAAGGCGTGCCAGAAGATCAGCTACATCCGTTCCTGCTGATTGAATGTCCGCGCATGCTGTTCCCTTTCCTGCGCCGCATTGTCAGCGACATTACCCGCGACGGAGGTTATCCACCGGTCAATTTGGACAATATCGACTTTGTAGCACTTTATCGGAATGAAATTGCGCGCCGCCAAGCTGCGCAGACGCAGAAAACAGAAGCTTAAGTTATTTGCTCGCGTCTGGGCACCCTCAGACGCGGGTCCAAAGGGCATTTTCGCCAAGGTTTTCTACAAAAGAGTTGTGTGCCACGCGCTCTTCTTCTGTGATCCGTTCAGGCAATGCTACCGCGCGCGGCGCAGGACGCCATGCATCGCCTCCTTCAGATACCGTCGACGCCGCTGTAGCCAGACCAAAATCCGGCTGCCGCCCACCAATCAGCTCAAGATAAACTTCAGCCAATATTTCCGAGTCGAGTAATGCCCCATGAAGAACACGGTTCGAGTTATCAATGTTGAACCGGCGGCACAGCGCATCCAATGAGGCAGGAGAACCGGGGAACCGTTTTCGCGCGATTGCCAATGTGTCAACGGCCTGTTCAATCGGTATCATCGGCGCACCCATCCAACCCAATTCAGCATTCAGAAACTTCATATCAAAGGATGCGTTGTGGATTACTAGTTTTGCGTCACCGACAAAGTCGCGAAATTCCAGACCAACTTTTTTGAAAACCGGTTTATCCTTCAGCGTAATCTGCCCAGGCTTTGTAGGTTGAGGCGGGTCCAGCAAGTCTGGGCCGATTCCGTGTACACCAAACGCGTCTTCGGGCATTGATCGCTCTGGGTTAATGTAGACGTGATACGTTTCGCCGGTTGCTACATGATTCCATAGCTCCACGGCACCGATTTCTACGATCCGGTCACCGTTTTCAGGGTCAAAGCCAGTGGTTTCCGTATCGAGTACGATCTCACGCATTTCGCATTCCCACTCTGATTTGTCTGACTATATCCTGTACCTGCGCACGGGCGTGGTCCAGTGTATCCGTGACAATCACAAAGTCTGATCGTCGGCATTTCTCTTCATTTGGCATTTGTTTGGATCTGATTTGATCGAATTGAGCCTCAGTCATCGTGCCCCGTGTCATGACTCTGCGCTTTTGTTCCTCGGGCGATATCGAAACGCTCGCGACCGCGTCCATTTCGGCTTCCCCGCCGGTTTCAAAAAGTAACGGGATATCAAATACAATGATATCTGCTGTTTCCGAGGCACGAAAAGTCGCCCGGTCTTTGGAAACCAATGGATGAACTATGGATTCGATTACTTTCAATGCCGACGGTTCCTTAGAAATAATCTGCTTTAAGACATTTCTGTTGACCGAGCCGTCTATTATAGCTTCAGGATAGATCTCTGATATCGACTGCACGGCGGTACCCCCTGGTGAGTACAACCGATGGACTGCATCATCTGCATCCCACAAAGCACATCCTTCGTCCGCAAACATCTTTGCTGTAGTGCTTTTTCCCATACCAATCGAACCGGTGAGTCCAAGGGTGAAACTCATGCTAACGCCGCCGCACGCGCGTATTCGTCAACTTCTGGACGAACTCCGAACCAACGCTCAAAACCGGGCACAGCCTGGTGGAGCAACATGCCTAAGCCGTCAACCGTGGTGCATCCAGCTTCTTCAGCCGTCCGCAGGAGACGCGTTTTCAAAGGAGTGTAGACAAGATCCGTTACAACGGTACCCGGCTGCAATCCATCCAGTGGTACGCGCAACTCTGGCTGTCCTTGCATTCCCAAAGACGTTGTGTTGACGACCAGTTCGGCATTCTCGACAACATTTCCGGCCTGCACCCAATCGACTACCGTAATGCGTTGTCCAAATTCCTCTTTCAGATGGTCGGCTCTGTTGCGGGTACGATTGGTCAGCATAATTTCTGGTACACCTGCATCTGCAAGAGCCCACAATACTGCTCTGGCCGCTCCTCCAGCGCCGAACACAACTGCTGGACCATCCTGAGGCACCCAATCCGGAGCGCCCGATCTCAGGTTCGCCATAAAACCATACCCGTCAGTGTTGTCCGCATGGATCGAACCATCTTCACGGAATACCAGTGTATTCGCTGCCCCTATGACAGAAGCGCGGTCGGCTGCGTGATCCGACAGACGCAGTGCGGCCTCTTTGTGTGGAACTGTTATGTTGGCGCCGACAAAACCTGCCTTGGGCAGTGCCCGCAAAACGGTTTCGAGATCAGCAGGCGCCACGTCCATCGGGATGTAATGACCTGATAACCCATGAGCCTTGAGCCAATGACCATGTAATTTCGGTGACCGGGAGTGTGCAACGGGGTGTCCTATCACCCCGGCCAGTGGGATACGATGGTCCGTCATTGGTCAATTACGCCTTTCACAGCAAAAAAATTAATGATTTCTAACAAGGGAATACCCAGAACGTTAAAGTAATCGCCGTCTATGTCCGCAAATAGGCGTACACCTTCTTCTTCCAGTTTATACGCTCCAACAGAATAACGAATACTCTCCCAATTTCGAGTGACATAGTCGCGTAAGTACGCGTCCGAACTCGCTCGCATCCGCAATCGCACCTGGCCAACATGTCTCCAGACCGGTTCGCTATTCTGATAGACGACTGCCGCAGAAAGCAAAGCGTGCCGTCTACCGCGCATAGACTTGAGCTGTTGCAGAGCATCTTCAGGCGAATCCGGTTTCGAAATCACCTTGCCGTCAAAGTCCAATACCTGGTCGCACCCTATTACCATAGCACCCGGCGACTTATCACTGACTTTCCGCGCCTTCATTTCGGCCAAAGCGTCTGCGATATCCCGAGGAGACGCATCTTCGGCCAACAACGCTTGTTTCACGCTATCCTCGTCTATGCGCGCGACATTTACGGAAAAATCAATACCAGCATTTCGCAGCAGCTGTGCTCGAATAGTAGAACCAGAAGCCAAAACAATGGGGACAGACATGTGGAAAACCAGCCGAGTAATTCGTTAACAGTTCTGGGATGTTTTGTATGGTTTTCCGATTGACACGCAAGTCCTGTGTTCACGCAAAAAATATCTGTGAGTCGCTCAAGTTCGGTCCAGATAGGACAAGGATAAGTTCATTAAACGGGATAAGGTAGTTTTCCAAGAATTCCTCTGGAGATATCCCCAGACTTAATTTTGTGTCGACATCTCAACATGTTGTTTTTATTTACTTATTTTTCTATATCAACAGAACTTCTGCTCTGAACTTTAAACTCATCCAGCTTGGGGAAAAACCTTGGAAAAACAAGTAATCCACGGATTCTATACTCCCTACAAAACCATCATCCTTTTTCTTTTCTATTTTTTTTATTAGGGAAGATCAGAACAAAGCTCGAGGCCGGGATGACTGACTTTCTTATTACCCTTTATCCATGGGTGAAGTCCTTGCACATCATGGCAGTGATTTCATGGATGGCTGGTCTATTCTATTTACCGCGATTGTTCGTCTATCATGTCGAAAAGGCGCAAACGGTGGCAGGTGCGCAAGAAATTTTCTTTGAAATGGAAGAAAAGCTACTTCGTGTGATCATGCGTCCCGCAATGATAGTAGCGTGGATATGCGGATTATTGATGGTCTTTACGCCTGGCATTGTCAGTTGGGATTGGGCATGGCCATGGGTTAAAGGCGTTGCCGTATTAGGCATGACTTGGTTTCACCATTGGTTAATGGCAAGGCGAAAGGACTTTTTGGCAGGAAGCAATAGGCTTACCGGGCGCCAGTATCGAATGATGAACGAAGTTCCGACAGTCTTGATGGTGATTATTGTACTATCTGTTGTTCTAAAGTTCTAAGGGCGTTTGACTCTGCTGCCATTGACCCTTAATTAAGGCAAAACGCTCCCGTCCGGGCTGCGTATCTTCCAACTGCAAATTTTCAGATGTGCCGCAGGCTTTGTGGCCAAGGTCCGTATAATCATGACAACTGAATCCCTGAACCTGTCCGATCTAAAGGCCAAAAGCCCAAAAGACCTTTTGGCGATGGCTGAAGAGCTAGAGATCGAAAACGCCTCGACCATGCGCAAGGGCGAGATGATGTTCCAGATTCTGCGCGAACGCGCGGATGAAGGTTGGACTGTCGGCGGTGATGGTGTGCTTGAAGTTCTCCAAGATGGCTTCGGGTTTCTGCGGTCGCCTGAAGCTAATTATCTTCCCGGACCAGACGACATCTATGTCTCACCAGACATGATCCGCCAGCACTCGTTGCGTACAGGTGACACGGTTGAAGGGGAAATAAAGGCGCCGGATGAGAACGAACGTTATTTTGCGCTGATAAAGGTTACGAAAATCAATTTTGAAGAACCTGATAAGGCCAAACATAAGATCCTTTTCGACAACCTGACGCCTTTGTATCCAGAAGAGCGTCTTAAAATGGAGATTGAGGATCCAACCATCAAAGACAAGTCTGCCCGTGTTATTGACTTGGTCGCGCCGATCGGTAAGGGACAGCGTTCGTTGATCGTGGCGCCGCCGCGGACAGGTAAGACAGTAATCTTGCAGAACATTGCGCACTCTATCGAACAGAACCATCCTGAATGCTATTTGATCGTACTATTGATCGATGAACGTCCCGAAGAAGTGACGGACATGCAGCGGTCGGTGAAGGGCGAAGTCGTTTCTTCTACCTTCGACGAACCGGCGACACGTCACGTGGCTGTGTCAGAAATGGTAATCGAAAAAGCAAAACGTTTAGTCGAGCATAAACGAGATGTTGTTATTCTTCTCGACTCGATAACAAGACTTGGTAGAGCTTTTAACACTGTTGTTCCATCTTCAGGTAAAGTTTTAACGGGTGGTGTCGACGCAAATGCACTTCAGCGGCCAAAGCGGTTCTTCGGCGCCGCACGGAATATAGAAGAGGGCGGTTCGCTGACCATCATCGCGACAGCGCTGATCGACACCGGTAGCCGGATGGACGAAGTGATCTTTGAAGAATTCAAGGGTACCGGTAACTCAGAAATTGTTTTGGATCGTAAGATTGCTGATAAGCGCGTGTTCCCGGCAATCGACATCCTCAAATCTGGTACCCGTAAAGAGGATCTTCTGGTTGATAAAGGCGATCTCGCTAAGACTTTTGTCTTGCGTCGCATCCTGAACCCAATGGGGACAACAGACGCGATTGAGTTTTTGCTGTCAAAGTTAAAGCAGACTAAGACGAACTCTGAATTCTTTGACTCTATGAATACCTGATACAGAGAGCTGACTCTCGCGGGGCCTACGAATGGATACGATATTCGCCTTGGCCAGTGCGCAAGGCAAGGCCGGGGTGGCTGTTATTCGTCTTTCCGGCCCACTGGCCCACACAGCCGCAAAGAAGCTTGCGGGCAAAGATCTTCCGCCTCGTGGCATGCGACATTGCTGTCTGCGTGATTTTAGTGGTGCGCGACTGGATGACGGTCTGGTTTTAACCTTTCAAGCGCCTAAGAGCTTTACAGGCGAAGACGTGGCCGAGCTGCAAATCCACGGCAGCGTTGCTACTGTAAACGCGTTACTTCGGTGTCTTTCTGAAATACGCGGACTTCGTCTTGCGGATCCGGGAGAGTTCACCCGGCGAGCATTGGAAAATGGTAAGATCGACCTGACTCAGGTAGAAGGTTTGGCGGATCTAATAGATGCGGAAACCGAAGCCCAACGCAAGCAGGCTCAATCCGTTCTAGCCGGTTCGTTAGGATCTTTGGTAGAGCGATGGCGTCGAGATTTAATCCGAGCGGCGGCACTGCTCGAGGCGGTGATTGACTTTGCCGATGAGGAGGTTCCGACTGACGTATCCCCAGAGGTCCAAACTCTGGTTTCGGGAGTTGTTTCAGACTTGGAGCAGGAAGCAAGAGGCGTACGTATTGCGGAACGGATCCGAAATGGTTTTGAAGTTGCGATTGTCGGTTTGCCAAATGCGGGAAAATCTACTCTCCTGAATGCGTTGGCTGGCAGGGAAGCGGCGATTACATCGGAATTCGCTGGAACAACCCGGGATGTGATCGAAGTTCGAATGGACCTAGCGGGCCTTCCAGTCACACTGCTTGACACGGCGGGGTTACGAGAGACGGATGATTATGTCGAAAGCATCGGGGTAGAATTGGCGCGAAAGAGAGCTGAAGCTGCAGATTTAAGGGTTTTTTTATCCGAGACAACGGACGAGTTGGGGGTTGAGTTGCAGGCCGGCGATATACAAGTTCTTCCAAAGGCCGATCTTCGGAGCTCGTCTGCGGGTGTGTCTGGAAAAACTGGACAGGGTATTGACGAACTTGTATCCAACATATCGCGGGTTCTGGTTAATCGATCCACTATCAGCGGTGTTGCAACACGAGAACGACACCGTATAGCGATGTTAAAGGCAATAGACGCTTTGACTGCTGCGCGGACTGTTCTGGAATCGGGGCCGGATATGTATGATTTAGCTGCAGAAGAGTTACGCTCAGGTATCCGAGCACTCGAATCAATAGTTGGCAGAATAGACGTTGAGAACTTGCTGGACGAAATATTTTCCAGTTTTTGTTTGGGAAAGTAAGGATTGTTTCACGTGAAACATTCGAAGTTTGATGTTGTAGTTGTCGGCGCTGGACATGCCGGAACAGAGGCAGCTCATGCAGCGGCAAGGATGGGTGTGCGCACGGCATTAGTTACTTTGTCTGAACGAGATATCGGAGTGATGTCCTGCAACCCTGCGATCGGCGGCCTTGGTAAAGGGCACCTGGTGCGAGAGATCGATGCCATGGACGGTGTTATGGGAAGAGTAGCAGACCGCGCTGGTATACAGTTTCGGTTATTAAACAGACGGAAGGGACCCGCAGTACAGGGACCTCGCGCGCAAGCGGATCGCGCCCTTTACCGCGCAGCAATGCAATATGAAACGCAGCGACAACCGAATCTTTCTGTTATCACAGGCGAAGTCACCGACTTTGTTTTACGGAATGACCGTGTTTCTGGTGTTCGTTTGTCGGATGGTTCCGAAGTTTATTCTGGGTCGGTTATTCTTACCTCGGGCACGTTTCTGCGCGGCGTTATTCACATTGGAGACGTTTCGCGCCCCGGCGGCCGAATGGGCGACAAGCCGTCTGTCAGGCTGGCAGATAGGCTGGATAATTTTGGATTACCGACAGCTCGGTTAAAAACGGGAACACCGCCCAGGTTAGATGGGCGTACAATTAATTGGGACGTTTTAGAAAGACAGGAAGGCGACCCTGAGCCCACCTTGTTTTCATTCTTGTCGAGCGCCACAACAGCACCTCAGATCGCATGTGGAATCACTCATACGAATGCACGGACTCATGAAATAATTGAAAAAAATCTTTCCAGGTCGGCTATGTATGGTGGTCACATCGAAGGAGTGGGACCCAGATACTGTCCTTCAATTGAGGACAAGATTGTAAGGTTTGCCGATAAGGAATCTCACCAGATCTTTCTGGAGCCCGAAGGCGTAAATGACCACACGGTATACCCGAATGGAATCTCGACCTCGTTGCCTGAGGAAGTGCAGTGGGATTATGTGCGGTCGATCAAAGGTTTAGAAATGGCGGAAATCCTGCAGCCAGGATACGCCATTGAATATGATTATGTAGATCCGCGCGCTTTAACCGCCTCATTGTTGGTGTATGATGTACCGGGTCTGTACCTGGCCGGACAAATCAATGGAACCACGGGTTATGAAGAAGCTGCTGCACAAGGTCTTGTAGCCGGTTTAAATGCAGCACTAGAATCCCAAGGCCGTGAGCCGCAGTATTTTACTCGAACGGACAGCTATATTGGAGTTATGATTGATGATTTAACTACGCGCGGTGTTGCAGAGCCATACAGAATGTTTACGTCGCGCGCGGAGTTTCGGCTTTCACTTAGGGCTGACAATGCCGATCAACGTTTGACGCCGATTGGCATAGATTTAGGTTGCGTAAGCAAAGAGCGGCAATCAGCGTTTGAGAACAAGAAAGAGAAATTGAAGGCCGCAAAGTCGAAGCTTACTTCGGTTTCGTTGACCCCTAAAGAAATTCGGTCTTCCGGTATAAATGTCAATCAAGACGGTAACCGTCGAGATGGAATGCAATTGTTGGCTTTTCCGGGCGTTACGTTTGATGATGTCGCCGCCTTATTGCCAAGTGTTGTTGGCACAGAACCGGAAATACGCCGCCAGATCGAGCGAGAAGCCCTGTACGCCAACTATATTGCTCGTCAACAGAGAGATGTTGACGCGATGAAGCGAGATGAGTCGCATAGAATTCCTAACGATTTCGACTACTTTCTACTGGATGGGTTGTCGACGGAGATGAAGCAAAAACTGTCCAAGGCGCGTCCAGAAAATATAGCGCAGGCAAGTAGGGTCGAAGGGGTGACTCCCGCTGCTCTAACCCTTGTTCTTGCGAAACTTAAGCGATCTCAGAAAGCTTTAAAGGCATGATGGAAAGCTTCGGTAAGGAGCTGCGCGACCTGAATGTTTCACGTGAAACATTTAACCGACTTTCTATTTACGCCAACTTGATAACACGCTGGAACGCAAAAATAAATCTAGTTTCGCGAAAGAGTTTAAGCGAACTATGGTTCCGACATATACTGGATTCCGCACAGCTTTTCAGGTGTGTGCCAACCGCTAATCATTGGGTAGATCTTGGAAGCGGCGGGGGGTTTCCGGGAATGGTATGCGCCATAATGGCGATTGAAGAAGCGCCGGCAACAAGGTTTTCGCTAGTAGAGAGCGACCAGCGAAAATCGGCGTTTTTGAGAACCGTGGCTAGGGAGTGCAAGGTAAACTGCACGGTTATTTCGAAGCGAATTGAAGAAATTGATCCACTTGACGCCGACGTCCTTTCAGCACGGGCTTTGGCCAATCTGACAACTCTGATTTCTTTTTGTGAAAGACATTTGACCGACACTGGCTTAGCACTGTTCCTTAAGGGCGAAAGTTGGGAAAAAGAGCTGGCGGAAGCGCGAGAAGAATGGAACTTTCAAGTTGAGCCAATTACAAGCTTAACCGAGCGCAAGGCCGTTATCCTTAAGATAAAAGGAGTGACTCGTGGTTGATCTTTCTCGTCCAAACGGACCCCGGATAATTGCAGTTGCCAACCAAAAGGGGGGCGTGGGGAAGACGACGACAGCAATTAACCTTGCCGCAGGCTTAGCAGAAGCAGGATGTAAAGTACTGGTGGTAGACCTGGATCCGCAAGGAAACGCGTCTACTGGCCTGGGGGTCGAGGATCGAGATTGGACAACTTATGATCTGATTTTGGATGATGCTCCACTTGAGGCTGTTGTTCAGGAGACGGAAATCGAGAACTTACTTATCGTGCCGGCTACAGTAGACCTCAGTTCGGCGGATATCGAATTAATTTCAAATGAAAAGCGTAGTTACTTGTTACACGACGCCCTCAGGCAAACATCTATAGATTCATTTGAATTGGACTTTGTATTAATAGATTGCCCCCCATCGCTGAACTTATTGACAGTAAACGCGATGGTGGCTGCACATTCTGTTTTAGTTCCATTGCAAAGTGAGTTCTTTGCACTTGAGGGATTATCGCAATTAATGCTCACGATCCGAGAAGTTCGCCAAACAGCCAACCCAGCCCTGAGAATCGAAGGCGTTGTGTTAACAATGTTTGATAACCGCAACAACTTGTCCCGTCAGGTCGAAAAGGACGCACGTGACAACCTCGGAGAGATGGTATTTAAAACCAAGATACCAAGAAACGTGCGGGTCAGCGAGGCACCGTCTTATGCGTTGCCAGTGTTGCAGTATGACTCGGGTTCATTGGGGGCGATGGCTTATCGGCATCTAGCTCGGGAAATAATGCACAAAAACAAAAAGGTAGCTGCCTAAGTGGTTATCAGGAGGGTGAAATGAGCGTTAAGAAAAGCAAATCTCGCGGATTGGGACGGGGACTTTCAGCTTTAATGGCGGACGTGACGCCAGAAAGTGAAGGCCGTGCTTCTTCAGAGCCGCGGCGACCGGACCAAAAGGTTCCGATAGAAAAGCTTCGTGCCAACCCGAACCAACCCCGCCGCACATTTTCACAGGACCAACTGGATGACCTTGCTGCCTCAGTCAAAGAAAAAGGAATTATTCAGCCACTGATCGTGCGAAGTGTTTCGTTTGATGAGTATGAAATTGTTGCTGGCGAACGTCGATGGCGTGCTGCTCAGATGGCGCAACTTCATGAAATTCCTGTAATTATTCGGGATCTGGATGATACCGAAGTTCTCGAGATTGCGATCATCGAGAACATTCAGCGTGCGGATTTGAATGCTGTCGAAGAGGCGGCAGGTTACAAACAGCTGATGGACAAGTTCGGCCACACTCAGGAAAAACTTTCTCAGGCTTTGGGAAAAAGTCGCAGTCATATCGCCAATCTGATGCGCTTGCTGACATTGCCGATTGATGTTCAAACACTTGTCGTTGAAGGCAAGCTGTCCGCAGGTCATGCGCGCGCACTTATCACCGCAAATAACGCATCGGAATTGGCAAAAGAGGTTGTCCGCAAGGGCCTATCTGTTCGTGAGACCGAAGCAATGGTTCAAAAACAGAGCCATATTGATGAAGAAAAGCAGACAAAAGCAAAAAGGAACCGCCCTGAAAAGGACGCAGACACACGAGCGCTTGAAAAGGACCTGTCCGCAATTTTGGCGATGAAAGTATCAATCAACCACAAGCCTGGGAGCGAAACGGGGCAAGTCGTGCTGAACTATGAAAATCTGGATCAATTGGACGATCTGTGCGCCAAGCTTAGCCGTTAGGTCTTGTCCAGATAAAGATCATCACGCCCCCCAGCGTTAGCGCTTGTATAATCAAGACATGGGGCGGTACGGAAAACAAAACAGATAGTCCAAATACGGCGATAACTGAGATAGTGGCGGCCTTTTTCGCCCCCGGACGGATGGAGCCGGAGGTTTGCCAGTCCAGTATCATTGGTCCAAAAGTTCGATGAGTTATGAGCCAATTGTGAAGGCGTGACGAAGAGCGAGCAAAAAAGAAGGCCGCCAGCAAAAGAAAAGGTACTGTTGGTAACAGCGGCAATACAATCCCGATTATTGCAATTGCAACGCAGATCAATCCCAGCCCTGCCCAAAGAAACTGCATATACTACTCCAGCAGTGATCTTATGACTGCGTTCAATACAGCGCGTCCTTTGTCAGTTGCAGAAAGTTGGTTGCCCCTGACGTTCACCATACCATAGCCGATGAGTTCCTCAATTTTGCTTTCGTTCAACGGAACCGCGGAAAGGGCATTAAACCGTTCTATATTTAGACCATCTGTCAGTCTTATACACATCATGAGGTATTCAATGGCTTGATCCTGTTTTGCTAAAACAAAACGTTTCTTTTCGCCTGTTCCTTTGGAAACGGCATTGAGCCAAGCATTTGGCGACAAGTAAGTTTCAGTGGCGAATTTATGCCCGCCCAATGTAAGCCGCCCATGAGCACCAGGGCCTACGCCGACGTAGTCACCGTAACGCCAATAGATCAGATTGTGTCGTGACTCAGCGCCGGGGCGAGCATGATTTGATACCTCGTAAGCTGGCAGCCCGTTTGCCTCGCAAATCTCCTGCGTCGCAGTGTACATGTCGGCAGAGCTGTCTTCTTCTGGCAGGCCGCGTAATTTACCCAGAGCGTAGCGATCGCCAAAGGCGGTACCGTCTTCGATTGTCAGTTGATAAAGCGATAAATGATCAACTGCCATAGACAATGCCTCGGACAGCTCTGCGCGCCATTCACCCACGGATTGGTGTTGCCTGGCATAAATCAGGTCAAAGCTGACCCTGTTAAAGCAATCGCGGGCAACGTCAAAGGCTGCGCGTGCCTCGGCCACTGTATGATTCCGGCCCAATCGACGCAGATCGTTATCATTCAGCGCTTGGATACCCATCGAGATGCGATTGACACCAGCATCGCGGTAGGCGCCAAAACGTCCGGCCTCGACCGAACTGGGATTTGCTTCAAGGGTTATCTCCATGTCATTAGCTGGCCGCCAGAGCGCGCGCGCCGTATCAATGATCGCCGCAACAGACTCCGGGTCCATTAGTGAAGGTGTGCCGCCTCCAAAGAATATCGTATTAAGAATCCGATCTGAAGTTTGATGTGCCGAACGCTTCAATTCACTCAGATAAGCCGCAAGCCATTGTTTTTGATTAATATTTCTGGACACATGGCTATTGAAATCGCAATATGGGCATTTGGCCTCACAAAAAGGCCAATGAACATAGAGGCCAAAGCCTCCATTCAGCCAATCATCCGCCAAAGCAGCCATTCACAAACATCTGAACAGCGCGTCCACGGTGGCTGATCTTATTCTTTTCCCAACGATCCATTTCAGCATAAGTGACGTCGTAGCCTGATGGGACAAACATCGGATCATATCCGAAGCCGTCTTTGCCTCGGATGGGCCAAACCAAATGGCCTGGGGCGACACCCTCGAAAACTTCGTCATGCCCATCGGGCCAAGCCAAAACCAAAGTGCAGCGAAACTGCGCTGTGCGGGGAAAGGGGGCCTTTTTTTTCTCTAACTCATGATGTGCTCGGGTCATTGCTGCCAGGAAATCGCGGCCCTGATCAGTTTCAGCCCAATCCGCCGTGTACACTCCTGGCGCCCCATTCAGGGCGTCGATTGTAATCCCAGAGTCATCCGAAAGCGCGGGTAGACCTATGGCTTTGGCTGCAGCATGAGCTTTGATCCGGGCATTGCCGACAAAGGTATCTTCGGTTTCTTCTGGTTCGGGCAAGCCCAAGTCACCGGCACCCACAACCGCCACCCCAAAGGGCCTCAGGAGATGCGCCATCTCCTCAAGCTTTCCTGTATTGTGCGTTGCAACAAGCAGTCTGTCGCCTGTGAACTTGCGCGTCATGCGGTGGCGGCCTTTTGAGCAGCAACCAATTCACCGACTCCCTTTTCAGCCAGATTCATCAAGTTGTTCATTTGATCACGACTAAAGACCGAACCCTCCGCACTCATCTGAACTTCGATCAGCTTCCCAGAGCCCGTCATAATAAAATTGCCGTCGACGCCGGCTTCGCTGTCTTCCGGGTAATCCAGATCCAAAACAGGTTGACCGGCATATATACCACAGGAAACAGCCGCCACAGGGTCGACAAGTGGGTCCGAAATCACGTCCCCCGATTTAAGAAGCTTATTAACCGCCAGTCGCAGAGCGACCCAGCCGCCAGTAATTGACGCGCAGCGAGTTCCTCCGTCAGCTTGAATGACGTCACAGTCTACAGTGATCTGGCGTTCTCCAAGAGCTACACGGTCCACGCCAGCACGTAATGCGCGACCAATTAGGCGTTGAATTTCAACCGTACGGCCGCCTTGTTTGCCGCTGGCTGCCTCACGCCTCATTCGTGTGTTTGTTGCGCGCGGAAGCATGCCGTATTCCGCAGTGACCCAACCCAGACCAGAACCTTTGATAAAAGGCGGCACACGATCTTCAATTGTTGCTGTACACAGCACATGGGTGTCGCCAACCTTGATCAGGCACGATCCTTCGGCATGTTTGGTAAATTCCGTTTCAATTGAAACGGCGCGCATTTCACTTAAATCTCTTCCTGAAGGTCGCATGGGATTTCCTTTGTTTTCTGGATTGGGGATAACGCTCAGCGGCGCTACGATGCAACCCCGATTGACCTTTCCGATGTCTGCTATTTAATGACGCTCCAGCAGAGGATTCTTGATGAGTGAAGCCAGTAAAATACTGGATGAAATGAACGACCGGTCACGTGAAGTGTTCCGTTTGATCGTCGAGAGCTATCTGGACAGCGGTGAACCGGTTGGCAGCCGTACCTTGACCAGAACGCTTTCAGAAAAAGTTAGCGCAGCTACCGTTCGAAACGTTATGCAAGACCTTGAATTTTTGGGTCTTCTCGATAGCCCGCATATCAGTGCGGGTCGCATACCTACGCAGATGGGTTTGCGAATGTTTGTAGATGGCTTGTTGGAAGTGGGCGACCTTGGTGCAGACGATCAACAGAAATTGGATGAGACTTTAGGCTCTAATGCAGGCGATGTTGGCGATATGCTTGATCGCGTCGGATCAGCATTGTCGCACGTGACCCACGGAGCATCCTTGGTTCTGACGCCTAAGCACGAATCCGAGATTAAGCACATAGAGTTTGTTTCGCTTGCGCACGATAGGGCTTTGGTGGTTCTGGTTTTTGCTGATGGACATGTTGAAAACCGACTTTTTACACCGCCTCCCGGGCAAACGCCCAGCTCAATGCGTGAAGCTGCGAATTTTTTGAACGCTTTGATCGAGGGGCGAACGCTCAGCGAAGTTCGGCAGCAAATGCAAACCCAAATTGCCAGCCGAAGACAAGAGATCGACTTGCTGGCACGTGAAATGGTCGAAAGCGGCATGGCGGCTTGGGACGGTGATGGAGCAGATTCGGCAAGACTTATAGTGCGCGGGAGAGCGAATCTGCTTGGCGAAACAGGTCAACAAGAGGAACTTGACCGGATTCGAACCCTGTTTGATGATCTTGAACGCAAGCGTGACATAGCTGAATTTCTCGAATTAACCGAAACGGGCGAAGGCGTTCGCATTTTTATTGGCTCTGAGAACAAACTTTTCTCACTTTCGGGTTCCTCTTTGGTGGTGTCTCCATATATGAACGCTGATCGAAAGATTATCGGTGCGGTTGGGGTCATTGGACCAACACGCCTTAACTATGGGCGAATCGTTCCGATTGTGGACTATACAGCGCAACTGGTCGGCAAGCTGATATCCGATCGGAGCTAGAGGGTAAGAGATGGCAGAACCCAAGAACGAAGAATTTCTGGATGACATCGCAACCGCCGAGGCGGAAGAAATGGCAGATGAGTTTGTGGAAATCAGCGAAGAAGCGTTGGAGCTGGATGAGCTGCGCGCCGAGCGGGACGATTTCAAAGATAAGTTCATGCGAGCGCTGGCTGATGCGGAGAATGCTCGCAAGAGAGGCGACAAAGCGCGCCGCGAAGCCGAGCAATACGGTGGCTCGAAACTGGCAAGAGATATGCTGCCTGTTTATGACAATCTAAAGCGGGCATTGGAGGCTGCGACTGATGAGCAGAAAGAGGTTGCCGCCGGTTTGATCGAAGGTGTCGAATTGACGATGCGAGCGCTGACAGACGTATTCCACAAACATGGCATCGAAGTGATTGCGCCCCAAGTTGGCGATCGATTTGATCCAAACGTGCATGAAGCCATGTTCGAGGCACCGGTTCCCGGCACCAAAGCCGGCGACATTATTCAAGTTTCAGCAGAGGGTTTTATGCTGCACGACAGACTGTTGCGTCCGGCGCAGGTCGGTGTTTCGTCAACCCCTGCCAACTAAATGCACGTATAGACGCGAACAGTTTCTGAAGGTGTGAGAGGCGGTCAAGAATTGGCCGCCTCTTTGAGCTTATATAACAAATCAAGAGCTTCACGAGGCGTCAACTCGTCCGGCAAAACCTCGTTTAACATGTCCTCTACTTGCGATGCCCTTGGCGAAGGCGGTGGCGGAGATGGTGTGGCCGAGAAAAGCGGCAGGTCGTCTATCAGCGTCTTTTGCTTGCCGCCTTCACGCTCCGTTTTCTCCAATTGGTCCAACACAATGCGGGCACGCTCAACGACAGCCGGAGGAAGACCCGCAAGCTGGGCGACCTGAACACCATATGAACGATCGGCCGCGCCCTTGTGCACCTCATGTAAAAATATCACCTCGCCCTCCCACTCTTTCACTGCGACAGTAGCGTTTTCGACTCCGTCTAAGGATCCAGCCAGCGCGGTAAGTTCATGATAGTGAGTGGCAAACAGAGCCCGGCACTGATTGGCGGCATGCAAATGCTCTAATGTCGCCCAGGCAATTGACAAGCCATCATAGGTAGCGGTGCCCCGGCCAATCTCGTCGAGGATCACCAGCGCGCGGTTGTCTGCCTGGTTTAAGATAGCGGCTGTTTCGACCATCTCGACCATAAATGTAGATCGGCCGCGAGCAAGATCATCGGACGCACCAACGCGGCTAAACAGTTGGCTCACAAGGCCGATATGCGTTTTTTCTGCAGGAACATAACTGCCCATTTGCGCTAACAGAGCGATAAGGGCGTTCTGCCGTAAAAAAGTGGACTTACCTGCCATATTTGGGCCGGTCAGCAACCAAATCGCCGCGCCCGCATCTGCATTAAGCTCGCAATCATTCGCCACAAACGGATCACCGTTTTGCTGACGCAAAGCATTCTCGACAACCGGGTGTCGACCACTAATCACTTCGAATGCGCGGGAGTTGTCGATGTGTGGGCGGCACCAGTTCTCGCCGCGCGCAAGATCGCCCAGCGCGGTAGTCAGGTCCAGTTCAGACAGGCCCCTCGCAGCTTGGTTTAAAAGCACGGCCTGATCGAGGACAGCGCCAGAAAGCCTTGAGTAGAGCCGCTTTTCGATCTCTAACGCATGGTTGCCGGCATTCAGTATCCGCGTTTCAATTTCTGACAGTTCTACTGTAGTGAACCTTACCTGGTTGGCTGTGGTCTGGCGATGGATGTAGGTTTCACTCAAAGGCGGGCTTAACATTTTCTCGGCATGGGTGGCCGTGGTTTCGATGAAATAGCCCAGTACGTTGTTGTGCTTGATCTTAAGCGAAGAGATTCCGGTGTGGCTGGAATATTTTTGTTGGAACCCTGCAATTACAGAGCGGCCTTCGTCGCGTAGTTTTCTGGCTTCATCTAGTTCGCCGTCAAACCCCGGCGCAATGAAGCCGCCATCACGCGCCAGCAAAGGCGGTTCTGCGGTTATAGCTTCGTCCAGAAGGGATAGAAGATCATCAAATCCCAGTAAGTTCTGCAGTGCCGTCGTTAACCGGACAGGTAGGTCCCGTCCGGTGCAAATTTCGGCGATTGCCGAAGCTTGTGTCAGAGCGTTTCGTATTGCCGCCAAGTCCCGTGGGCCACCGCGATCTAGCGACAGGCGGGAAAGAGCGCGGTCCAGGTCCGGGGTCTTCCGCAACGCATCACGGAGGTCGGAGGCCAACGGCCCTTCTTCGACAGCAAAGTTTACTGCATCCAGGCGGTCTTGGATCACATTCAGATTGCGCGATGGGCTGGACAGGCGCTGCTCCAACAGCCTTGCGCCGCCAGGAGTAACGGTGCGATCCATCACCGACAGTAGCGAACCAGCGCGACCGCCGGACAGCGAGCGGGTCAACTCCAGATTGCGCCTGGTAGCGGCGTCAATCTGAACGACGCGGTCCTCGGACTCTTTTAGCGGTGTCTGCAGCAAAGGGAGTTTGCCCTTCTGAGTGATCTCAAGGTAATCAACCAAAGCACCCATGGCCGAGACTTCAGCGCGGCTGAAGCTGCCAAATGCGTCCAGTGCGTTTACTTGAAACAACGCGCAAACACGCTTTTCAGCGGCAGTACTATCAAAACTGGCGCGCCCGATGGGAGTCATGGAAATTCCCATATCCCGAGCCAAGTCCCGCAATCTCTGCTCGATTCCATCGGCAACGATCAGCTCCGATGGTGCCAAACGCGCCAACTCGGGATTCAGGTGCACTGTCGCCAGTGGCATTACGTGAAACGCGCCAGTTGAAATATCTGCCCATGCCAGCGCAGCTTCGTCTCGAACCTCAGAGTAGGCGGCCAAAAAGTTGTTCCGTCGCGCCTCTAACAGCGCATCTTCAGTCAGAGTTCCTGGGGTAACAAGACGGACTACATCTCGCTTTACGACTGATTTAGAGCCTCTTTTCTTTGCCTCGGCCGGGCTTTCCATCTGTTCACAGACCGCCACTCGGAATCCTTTGCGGATCAATGTCAGTAAATACCCTTCTGCCGAATGAACTGGCACGCCACACATCGGAATGTCTTCACCATTGTGTTTTCCACGTTTGGTCAGCGCGATGTCCAATGCTTCAGCGGCATTCACGGCGTCTTCAAAAAACATCTCATAAAAATCCCCCATGCGATAAAAAAGCAAAGCGTCGGCATGGTTCTCTTTGATTTCGAGATATTGCGCCATCATCGGCGTGACTGTGGACAAGGCTTACCTCTTATGGCGTCTTCCGCGGGCGACCTTACAAATCCCCTCACTGGTGTGAAAGATGAAATGTATTCGAGATTGAGGCGCGTCCCAGCCTGCGCTATGAGGCGAAGGCCTTGAAGCTGTAAAGAAATGACCCGTTTGATGCCAAAAGCAAAGATTACCCAAGAAGAGGCGCTGGCCTTTCACCTGGAGCCAACCCCCGGCAAGTGGGAGGTTCAAGCCACAATTCCGATGACCACACAGCGAGACCTGTCGCTTGCGTACAGTCCCGGCGTGGCGGTACCGTGTGAGGCCATCGCTGATACCCCGGAAACGGCTTATGACTATACAAACAAGGGCAATCTGGTTGCTGTGATCTCGAATGGCACTGCGGTTCTGGGTCTTGGTAATATTGGCGCCCTTGCCTCAAAGCCGGTGATGGAGGGTAAATCTGTTCTATTCAAGCGGTTCGCAGACGTAAACTCGATCGACATAGAACTTGATACTGAAGACCCCGATGAATTCTGCCGCGCTGTACGTTCGATGGGGCCGACGTTTGGCGGCATCAACCTCGAAGATATCAAGGCGCCTGAATGTTTCATCATTGAACAGCGCCTGAAAGAAGAGATGGACATCCCGGTCTTTCACGATGATCAGCACGGAACGGCCGTGATTTGCGCGGCTGGTCTGATCAACGCTCTTCACATCTCGGGAAAGAAGATCGAGGATGTTAAGATCGTACTGAACGGGGCAGGTGCTGCCGGAATCGCCTGTATTGAGCTCCTTAAAGCGATGGGAGCAAGCCACGAAAACTGTATTGTCTGCGACACCAAGGGCGTAATCTATCAAGGCCGCACCGAAGGTATGAACCAGTGGAAGTCAGCCCACGCGGTTTCGACGGATCTTCGTACGCTGGAGGAGGCAATGAAGGGTGCTGACGTATTTCTGGGCGTTTCCGTCAAAGGGGCGGTAACCCAGGAAATGGTCCTGAGTATGGCCGACAACCCCGTGATTTTTGCCATGGCGAACCCAGATCCTGAGATCACTCCGGAAGAGGCGCATGAGGTCCGCGTTGACGCCATCGTCGCAACAGGTCGCAGCGACTATCCTAATCAGGTCAATAACGTACTGGGCTTTCCATACTTGTTTCGCGGCGCTTTGGACATTCATGCGCGTGCTATCAATGACGAAATGAAAATCGCCTGCGCTCATGCTTTGGCGCGTCTTGCGCGAGAAGATGTGCCGGACGAAGTTGCGATGGCCTATGGCAAGTCGCTGACCTTTGGACGGGATTATATCATTCCAACGCCTTTTGATCCCCGACTGATTCACCGTATCCCATCGGCCGTGGCCCGCGCAGGTATGGACACCGGCGCAGCCCGGCGACCGATAATTGATATGGAAGCCTACGAACTGAGCCTCAAGTCACGCATGGACCCAACAGCTAGTATTCTTAGGGGGTTGAATGCCCGCGCCCGCGCTGCCCAAAGCAGAATGATTTTTGCCGAAGGCGACGATCCACGCGTATTGCGCGCAGCCGTAATGTATCAGCGTTCCGGTTTTGGAAAGGCCTTGGTTGTCGGCCGTCCGGACGACGTTAAGCTAAAACTGGAAGAGGCGGGTCTGGGCGATGCCGTGCGAGAGTTGGAAGTGGTGAACGCCGCCAACACTACGCATTTGGATGCCTACAAGGAGTTCTTGTATGAAAGGCTTCAACGCAAGGGTTTTGACCGTAAGGATATTCACCGACTGGCAGCGCGCGATCGCCATGTGTTCTCGTCACTGATGCTGGCACATGGGCACGGGGACGGGCTAGTAACCGGTGCAACACGTAAATCGGCACACGTACTGGATCGGATCAATCATGTCTTCGATGCGGATGCCGCGAGAGGCGCCGCAGGCGTGACAGCTCTGTTGCACAAGGGGCGCATCGTCCTGATCGGCGACACTCTGGTTCACGAATGGCCAGATGAGAACGATTTGGCCAACATAGCAGAGCGTGCGGTCGCGGTAGCTCGGCATATGGGTCTGGAACCTCGGGTCGCATTTGTCAGTTTCTCGACCTTTGGTTATCCGGTTTCAGAACGTGCCGAAAAAATGCATGTCGCACCGACGGTTCTGGACAAACGCGGTGTCGATTTTGAATACGAAGGTGAGATGACGGTCGATGTGGCGCTGAATGTGGATCAGCAAGAAAGCTATCCGTTCCAACGCCTGACAGGTCCGGCAAACATCCTGATCGTACCTGCGCGCCATTCTGCGTCTATTTCGACAAAGTTGATGCAGGAAATGGGTGGCGCAACAGTAATTGGCCCCATTCTTTCTGGTATCGACAAGCCAATTCAGATTTGTTCGACAGTCTCAACTGCGAATGACATTTTGAATATGGCCATTCTGGCCTCCTGCGATATCGGATAAGATATGACCATCTGGAATCTTGGCTCGATCAACGCAGACATGGTTTATTCCGTGCCGCACTTGCCCCGGCCCGGGGAAACTTTGGCGGCGCAAGGGCTTGACCGTTTTCTTGGCGGTAAGGGGGCAAACATGTCCGTCGCAGCCGCCAGAGCAGGATCGCGGGTTTCGCATATCGGGGCAGTTGGCCCTGATGGGCGCTGGGCACAGGAAAGACTGACAGAATACGGCGTGGATACACGCAATATTGCTCAAGTGGATAGCCCTACGGGCCATGCCATAATCGCGGTGGATGACCATGGAGAGAACAGCATAATCCTGTTTCAGGGTGCCAACCATGCGATTTCCGAAGACCTGTTGGCAGGAGCGTTGTCCTCGGCGCATCCTGGTGATCTGCTGGTGATGCAGAACGAAACCAACGCGCAGATAATTGCCGGTAAAATGGCGCACGAAATGGGCCTCACCGTATGTTACGCGGCGGCACCATTTCAGTCAGACGCGGTTCTGGCCGTCCTGCCATACTTGGATTTTCTGATCTTGAACGAGGTTGAGGCTGAACAGTTGAAACAGTCCACCGGCAACTCGCCGTCAGAGTTGCCGGTGGAGCATGTGATCGTTACACTCGGGGCAATGGGCGCGCGGTATTTTCACCATGATTCCGAGCCTGTTGATTTTGAAGCGCACTCAGTTGAACCAGTCGATACGACCGGGGCGGGGGACACGTTCACAGGTTATGTGCTGTCAGGCATGGACCGCGGTATGCCAATGGCACAGGCGATAGTACTAGCAAATCGCGCTGCGGCCCTTATGGTGACTCGGCACGGTACAGCAGATGTGATTCCAGATCTGAAAGAAGTGCGCGAAGCGAGATTCGGTTAAGATCCGGCAAAGGGTGCCTTACCGCCCCAAAGCTGTTTGACCCGAGCGTCGCGCCCGCAAGCTTTGCGATAGGCTTTGTAGGCATTCTTTTGGCGTTTAGGACCAAACCGCGTAAGTACAAGCTTGTCTCCTTTATAGTAGTCCTGATGATATGCCTCAGCCGGGTAAAAGGCTGAATGGTTCAGGATAGGCGTGACAACCGTCTGTCCCAGTACGCGCTGGGCATCAGCCTTAGCGGCCTCGGCAATCGCTTTTTCCCCTGAATTAGAGACAAAGATTGCAGTGCGATAGCTTTCGCCTCTGTCGCAAAACTGACCACCGGGGTCTGTTGGATCGACGGAACGGAAGAACATTTCTAATAGCTTCGCGCGCGAAACCTGACTTGGATCAAATGTAATCTGGACGGCCTCATAGTGACCCGTTCCGCCCTTTGTTACCTGATCATAGGTCGGGTTGGCTGTTGAACCACCAGTATAACCAGATACGGCACCAATTACGCCCGACACGGATTCGAAATCAGATTCCACGCACCAGAAACACCCACCTGCAACTGTCAGTGTTTCAGTTCCCGCGGCCGGCGCGGGGAGGGCGCGTAATATCGCTGCCAGAGTAATCAAAAAAAACAACAAGGCAGGCTTAATGCAGTTGGTGCGAACATTCCGGTCCATGACAAGTCTCCTTCAATCACAAGGCTGCCTTCGGACTCTGCCCGTTTCAATCCGCTGTCATCGTTTGTCACGGGTTGGTGACAGGATTTTATCGCTCTAACGGTTGTGTGTTAGGGCATCCAGGTGTTCGATCCGCTCTTTAAGCCCGGGATGGGTGCTGAACCAGTTGCCGTGCTGATCCTCATGATGCGACACCATTAAGTCGAAGAATTCACTCAGTCCTTTGGGGTCAAAACCTGCGCGTTCTGCCAACCTGACACCAAACTGGTCTGCCGCAAGCTCGTGTTGACGTGAGTAAGAAAGTGACAGTATCAGGCTGCCTTCCAGTAAAACGTCCTCAAGGATTGGTCCGGTGTCTCCCGCCAATAAGCTGATTAAGACGAAGCCGCCAGCTGAGCGATAAAATTGGCGCAACCCATGCCGCTCGGCCACGTGCCCGACTTCGTGCCCGATGACACCGGCGACTGCGTCTGGTGAGGCGATATTGATGAGATCATCGGTAATAACGATTGTACCGTTTGGCAGCGCCATCGCGTTCGGGCCCATTCCGGGCATGTTTCGAAATTCAAGCTTGTAGTCATGTGCACCTGCTTGCGATCCCAGAGCAGAAATAATCAGATCGAAGCTGATTTGAACTTCTTCCTTCTTCTTGTCCGTCAGTCTACTTGGTTCCGCAGCGATCGCGTCAATTGTCTGCATGATGGTTTTGTCGATTGACGCAATCAGGGTCGGAGGAGTCATCCAAACCGCCAGTGAAACGAGGATGGGCAGCCCGTATTTCCAAACACCCCAAGTTCCGACGAGGCAGGCCAGCAGAACGATCATCAGGCGTGGGTGAAGTCGCTCGTACCGGTGCAGAAGCGATCCACGACTGTCACCAACTAAGTGCTCCAGCGCATCGTGATGGTTTGTCAGAAACAAGGTGCCGTCTGGAAAAAC
>NZ_JBXWRL010000066.1:0-20970 GCF_059612885.1 Ruegeria sp. YKSD179
CGATTGTTGGTGCTCGGCATGACGTCCCGGATCAAGCAGATCAGACACCGACCTGATCAATTCGATCCTTGGTTCTCCGAAATCCTTGAACGTAAGCCCGCAAAGCTGGCAGCCGTCGCAATGGCCAACAAAACGGCGCGGATCATCAGGGCGGTGCTGACGCGCGAGCAGGACTACAAGGTCAGAACCGCGTAACGACTGAAAGGATCAACCAAATAACAAGACGCAGGATGTGATGGACATGGTCAGCCCAACGATCAAGACACACCGTGCCTTGTCCCGGACCTCACGTGTCCGCTCTGCAGAATGGGACCCTGTCTGCGGAACCAATCAGGGCCAGCGGTCAGACGCAGCGCGCAAACAGGCCGGACACAAGGCCGCTTCTGACCAAACACCCCTCACGGAAAAAGTCTTGCTTTGCAGGAGCCATCCACACAGGACAAAGCTGCAGTTTAATCACGAGCGCAAAGAAACGGATAATGGGCTGCATGCTAAGCAGCAAATTGAGTGATTTAGGGGCTCGTCTTAATATACTTGATTGGCGATCGTTTAGTTATGGACCGGTGCAACGAACCACCCTGTCCACATTAAGACAAGTTCTTCTGACAAGACCGACAAGACCATGGCGAGCGTGAGAAAGAAATCATATTGCGTCTATAACGCGCCCACCTTTCATGTGTTGATATTGATCAAAGCTATTCGGCTTTAAACTTGCGATGCAAATTTGAATAAATAGGGAGGAATTTGTCATGAAGCTCGTCAAGTCTCTTACGAACGCCTTGCCCATTCTAAGACAATCAGCGTTGGGATCCATTGCTACTGCTCAGGAGTGGCTACCTACCGAAGGGGCGCTTTCCAATGCGTACCCTGGAAAAGCTTACTCTCCGTATGCCCAGCGCGTGTTCCCGAAGCGCCCGCTTTGGGGTAACAGGAGCGGTCGCGTTATTGGGATGCTTCTGGCATCCGCAAATAGATTCAATCCGCTGAATGAAGGATGCAACTCCCGCCTCGTTCACTCGGGAGTTTGTGCTCGAATTGCGCGGAAGATGCTTCGATTTTTTATGCCATGGCTGCAAGGGCGGACTATTTTACCAAGTGAGTGCAGCAATCTTTGCGAACCCAACTAAAATCTACATTCCTACCCAAGCGACACCAGTCAGAGGGCTGCGCGAGGGCTGCGTTTCGGTCTCGACGGGCCGGCGGGTGTGCATGCGGGCAACGTTTCTCATGTCTGCACCCAGAGTTTGTAATCGTCGGCTTTGAGTTTCGGGTGCCGCCCCCAATTGTACAAATGGTCGAACAGGTCATCCAAAGACGGATCGGGAAGTGCAACCTCGTTCTCAATGCCGTGGTAGAGAACACCGTCTTTCCAGTATCCCAAATCGTAATAGTCGGGACCTTCGTCTTCTTCATCTATACGCGGGTCATCGTTGTCACGGAACAGACCGAACACAGCGCCTGCCATTATCCGTTCCAGCATGGCATCGGTGTCATTGTCCCAGTTGGTTGGATGAATTGAGAAACGGTCGTGTTCGCCATCTGCTGAGTCTAACCGATATACTGGGTCCAGCGAGTAGGGGTCTTCCTCGTTAATTTCTAGTTCCTCTCGCCGCTTTCTGCATTCGTTTTGCAGTTTAACTAAAAGATCGATGGCGTAGGTTGCGGCAGCGAAAGCCTTACCCACTTCATCATCGTCCATTTTGTCCCACTTTGCCGTGTCGCCTGCGTCTTCGATAAAATCTGAAGCGAATTGTAACTTTCCCTCGAGAGTCTTTAATTCTGCCGCATCATCGCCATAGTTATGGACAAAACCTACCAAGCGAGGTTTCCCACGGGCCGTCAATCCTTCGGCGCGGCGTTTATCGCGCAATGCCTGCACACGACATCTGCTGCTGCAATAGATGGCGCGGGCGTTGGTAATGGCGTTTTCGCATTTAGGGCAGGTTTTACTCATTACCCTTTACCTTTCAAGCGTTACACATCACGTGAAACGGTACGTAGTTTCCGTTTGTCGTTACACAAGAGCGCGCAACACTTCTATCCAAAAATCTCTCAAACTCAAAAGCGCGGTTTCCGCGTTTTTCAATGAGGACAACAAAGTTGGTAACGGAAGTGATGCCGTCAATCTTTGCGTAACCTTGGCCTGATACGCAGTTGTCAGGCTTTTTTGCGTCGACGGTAACCGCTCGCTAGTTCCTCAACTAAAAAAACTCTCGGGCTTGTGAATAAAAGCGGGTAGTGGCTGTTCGATACCGCGCCATCAAGTAAACGCGCCGCAAGACACATTTGGTTTTAGGGTTCCATAGTCTTGCATAAATGACTTTGATGCTGCTGCGCCTAACCTGAATTGTTAGACGCCTGGTGAAAGTCAGCTCCCCTTTTTTGGTAGGGCTAGGTTTCAAAACGTTGTTCGGTTAATTTACCAAGTTTCAGATTGTTTGCGACATTCATCGTGTTTTCGCTCTTTTTGCAATGGGCTAAGAGGTCCGAGGCACACTTTAACAGCCTTGAGCGAATCGAAGAGACGGCCCAACCACATCATCGTGGCGATGGAGTCCCTCACTTGGGGTGTTAGGTCATATTGTGCCTCGGGATTGGTGTTTCTGGGCACTGTATGTGCGGCGAAATCACCAAGCAAAAGGTCCCAATTCGCAAATTCGAATTGGTCTTGCCGATGTTCGATTGTTTTTTACAAACCACCGATTGGTAAACTTCGAAACAAATCTGTTGAACCCAAGCCGCGATCGAAAAAATATGTGTGATATTTGAGTTTAATCGCCTTGCATCGTGATCCTGCCAACGTGCAATTTGTAGGCGCCGCGTCGTAAGGTTGTGTGCGTTGACGGCCGACACAGGATATTGTCACCAGACATGCAAAAAAAACGCATCAGATGGAACACCAAAGGTTCGGGCCCGGTGCGAGCATTGGGGGCTATGTCCGGTACCTCGCTTGACGGAGTGGACGCTGCGGTTGTCGTGACGGATGGTGAGTCGATTTTTGGCTTTGGCCAAACCGGCTATCGGGCTTATTCGGACTCCGAGCGAGCAACTCTTAGGGCCGCTTTGGAACGTTGGCATGGACCTGAAGTTGATGCTGCAGCGCTAATGGTTACACAGGCCCATGCCGAGGTGCTTTCGGAATTCGAGGATGTCGAGTTGATTGGGTTTCACGGTCAGACGCTTGCACACGAACCGCGCGGTCGTGGAACATTGCAGGTTGGCGACGGGTTGGGGCTTGCCCAGGCTTTGGGTCTGCCAGTTGTTTGGGACTTTCGCAGCGACGACGTTGCTCTGGGTGGCGAGGGAGCACCTCTTGCACCGTTTTTCCATTTTGCTTGCGCGAAATGGATTGGTGCCGAGGAGCCATTGTGTTTCCTGAACCTTGGTGGAGTCGCAAATCTCACATTTGTAAACCCGTCATTCGATAACCCAGAAGAACCCGGCGCTTTGTTGGCATTTGACACAGGGCCAGCAAATGCGCCGGTGGACGACCTGATGCAGAAGCGCCTTGGATTGCCCATGGACAGAAACGGCGAGACGGCTCGTGGCGGCGATGTAGAAACCGGCGCTTTGGAATTATTTCTAGCTGAGCCGTATTTTTCTCGGATGCCTCCTAAGTCTCTGGATCGGAATGATTTTTCAGAAATGATTGAATTGGTCAAAGAGCTTAGCAATCCCGATGCAGTGGCTACACTCACAGCAATGTGCGCAGCGGCCGTTGTTCAGGGGATGGAGCATTGCCCAAAGGCACCCAAACGCGTGCTGGTGACAGGTGGAGGGCGGCACAACCCGGTTCTAATGGAAATGTTACGCGTGTCGCTGGATTGTCCGGTGTTGCCGGTCGAAGCAGTGGGCCTGGATGGAGATATGCTTGAGGCTCAGGCCTTTGCCTATCTGGCAGTGCGCGTCGCCCGCGGTATGCCAACCTCATGCCCGGGCACTACAGGAGTTAAAGCTCTGGTTGGGGGTGGGACCGTCAGCGCTCCAGAGCGTGCATATAATCAGCGGTAAATTCCGAATACCCATTAGACGTGGACTTCAAATGCTGATGCGTCCATTTGTGAAGCTCAGGCAACTGATGGAATGGAACGTTTGGAAACGCGTGGTGTTCCGCATGATAGGGCATGTTTCAGGCAAGAAAACGGATCACCTGATTGGTGAATGTGGTTCGGGAATTTTCTAGCATGTTGGCAACTGGCGGGCAGAGGCCATGCTCTGCTAAAAGATAAATGCGTAGAAACGGCTGGCCGAGAAGTACAGGCGCGAGCCACAAATAAAAGAGCGCCGGTGAGAAAAACAAGCTAAAGCCCGCAAACACGTATAAGACCAAGATTATTCGGGCCTCGATCCTGATTTCGCGATAGCGACGCTTTGGCAGGTATTCAGTTCCTATCTGGCCCAACGCGTTCTTGGCGAGCGTAATCATCATACCAGACCAGTAGTGCCACCCGCTGAGGTAGACGAACATGTTGCGCCAATTGTCAGGTCTGGGCTTGCCGCCCAGTTCCGGATCCTTTTGCGGATGGTTCGTCCACTTATGGTGCGCAAGGTGGAAATACCGAAACCATGTAAAAGGCAGGCAGATTGGGACGGAAACAAAATGCCCCACAACTTCGTTGAGCCATTCCGATTTGAATGGCGTTTTATGAGTACACTCATGGCTGAGCGTGAACAGGAACACCAAGAGTATTCCTTGAGGCAACATAAGCAGAGGCCAAAATGGTATTTTTAGAAAAATGCCGGTACTGGTTAAGCTCAGTAGCGCAAGGTAGGCAGCAAGGTGCTTTAATCCAACAACGTTTGAACGTAGCTGCAGTTGATCTTTCGCTTCGGTAGGAATTGCGGCTATCAGGGCGCGATGATCCATGGATTTAAGCACGCGGAATGTCAAAATCTGGTTTGGCCAGTTCGAAGCCGCCGAATTCGAATCCAGGCGAAACCGCACAACTGACAAGCGTATATTTCCCGGTGCTGCGTGCGGCTTGCCAATGACCTTTCGGGACAATCAATTGGGGGAACCCTTGGTCAAGGTCTGGCGTTAAAACGTGGTCATGTGCGGGGCCTTGACCCGTTTCGCTAATTGACAAAATCAACGGCGCCCCTACGTGAAACAACCAGATTTCGGTGGCGTCGACCTTGTGCCAGTGGCTTCGCTCGCCCGCCTGCAGCAGAAAATAAATACATGTGCCAGTCGCGCGACCGGGATTATCAGCTCTCCATGTTTCGGAAAACCAGCCACCTTCGGGATGACGTTGCAGGTTCAGACGTTCGATGATTTCTTGTGCTGTCATTTCGGGCTCTTTAGCATGGTCGCGTTTATAAACGAGGCTGCATTATCAGGTATGGCATTTGTAGCCCCGGACCATATGTTTACTGCATGACCCTAACGATCCCATTTGACAACAGTTATGCACGTTTGCCGAACGCATTTTACGCGCGCCAAGCACCTGTGCCTGTCCAGGCACCCCGCCTTATTGCCTTTAACGCCGATTTGGCGCGCATCATGGGGGTATCGCCCGGGGACGTTCAGGAAATGGCCGAGGCTTTTGGTGGAAACAAAATTCCTGATGGTGCCGAACCTTTGGCCCAGTTGTACTCAGGACATCAGTTTGGGCACTACAACCCACAATTAGGCGATGGTCGCGCCGTGTTGCTGGGTGAAACAGTTGGATCAGACGGGGTTCGACGGGACATCCAACTGAAGGGATCAGGACCCACTCCGTTTTCCCGACAAGGTGATGGTCGAGCGTGGCTGGGACCGGTTTTGCGTGAATATGTTGTGTCCGAAGCAATGCACGGATTGGGTATTCCGACGACGCGCGCATTGGCTGCGGTGGAAACAGGCGAATTTGTGCTGCGCGAACGCCCGCTACCCGGAGCTGTTCTGACCCGCGTGGCCCAAAGCCATCTTCGGGTTGGTACGTTTCAGGTTTTTGCGGCCCGCGGGCAATTGGACAGTCTGCAAAAACTGACGGAATATGCCGTATCGCGCCACTATCCTGATGCCGACGGACCAATGGGGTTACTTCGGTCCGTCCGGGATACGCAGGTAAACTTGATTACACTCTGGATGGGCGTTGGTTTTATTCATGGGGTAATGAACACCGACAACTGCTCGATAGCTGGTGAGACAATCGATTATGGCCCTTGCGCGTTCATGGACAGTTACCATCCAAACACCGTTTTCAGCTCGATTGACCAAATGGGTCGTTATGCCTACGCGAACCAGCCGGACATCGCCGTTTGGAACATAGCTCAACTGGCGACTGCTTTGATCCAGCAAATGCCAGACAAAGAGGCCGCTGTTGAGGAGGCGACAGGTATTGTTCACGCTATGCCAGATTTACTCCAGCAAAAGTGGCTTGATCGCTTTCGTGCAAAGATTGGTCTGACGAACCAAAAAGACGGGGATTTGGAACTTATTTCCGGCCTCTTGACCAGGATGGCAAACAATCAAGCCGACTTCACCAATACATTCCGGGCGCTTGGCACCGAGCAAGCGCGAGATCAGTTCACTGACCCTAACGTTTTCGATGACTGGTCTGAAAGCTGGAGGCAACGAATTCGTCACGAAGAAGACCCATCAAGCGTGATGTTGAAGGTAAATCCAGCGTTCATACCGCGCAATCACCGTGTAGAAGAAATGATCGAAGCGGCAGTGCAAGGCGACTACACTCTGTTCCACCGGTTAAATTCAGTTCTGGCTCTTCCATACAGCGATAACCGTGAGGCAGCTGATCTAAAACGCCCTCCTACCGAAAATGAAATTGTTCAGGCGACGTTTTGCGGAACTTAGTCAGGGCTTCGGTTGGTATTCACTGCGGGGGTAAAATCTGCGACATTTTGTGGAAACTATTCAGAACGGAACTTGTGCCCAAATGACGTCTGCGCCGACTTTGCGACTGGCCAGCTACAATATCCAAAAATGCGTTGGCCTTGATTTTCGCCGACAGCCGCAGCGTATCATGCAAGTGCTGGATGGATTGCAGGCAGATATTGTCGTTCTGCAAGAGGCTGATAAACGATTACCCCCGCGTCCGGCTGCCCTTCCGCTTTTCATGCTGGACGAGGCGGGTTGGCAGATCGTTGACCTGGGCGGGGCAGGCAGCCTGGGTTGGCATGGCAATGCGGTCATTTGGAGAGGGCAGGGCATTGAGGTGAGGGAAACCGGCCATCATGAACTGCCGGGCTTCGAACCTCGCGGCGCCGTGAGGGTAGAGTTTGAAACCCAGATAGGACCGCTGCGGGTAATGGGAATGCACTTGGGCCTGCTGCACGCGTCGCGCCGACAGCAAATCACCCATATCCGACGCTTTGATGCCGATTTGGATCAGATGCCGACCGTTTGGGCCGGGGATTTTAATGAGTGGTCGCGTCAACCCGTTCTTGATCATTTGGCCCCAGATATGCAGTTTCTGCCACCCGTACCCAGCTTTCCTGCGGCTCAGCCGCTTGGCGCTTTGGACCGCATAGCCTTGGGGCAGGGCCTAGAGGCCAGCGGACATGGCGTGCATGATGCCCGACCCGCGCATATCGCTTCGGATCATCTGCCAGTATGGGCGGATCTAAAAAGAGGCCCATGAACTTCTGGTGGACGCGATCGAAATCGACTGTGGTGAAACCAGAACATACATATTAAGACAGAATCCCGAATAATCCCGAGGATCCGAATGTCCGACACGATCATCGCCCGTTGCGAAGCCAAAGGCCTTCGTATGACAGGTCAACGCCGAACCATTGCGCATGTGCTACAGCAGAGCGAGGATCACCCGGATGTCGAGGAACTTTACGCCCGTGCTTCTGCTGAGGATTCAGGAATATCCATCGCGACTGTTTATCGCACGGTTAAACTGTTTGAAGAGGCAGGGATTCTCGAGCGCTTGGAATTTGGCGACGGTCGCGCCCGGTACGAAGATGCGGAACGCGATCACCATGACCATTTGATTGACGTGCAGTCCGGCGAAGTGATCGAGTTCGTGGATCCTGAAATAGAAGCCTTGCAGGAAAAAATCGCAGCCAAGCTGGGGTATAAGTTAAAGGGCCATCGGTTGGAACTTTACGGTGTACCGCTGGACAAGGATTGATTAATTGAGAAAAGCGATGGTTAGCATCATTTTAATTCATTGAGCTTGCTGCAATACCGCTTGTCGCATTTTGCCATATAAGGTTCTTGTGCCCCTGAGATGTCGGATTCTAGGCATAACAACTTGGGCACTTTGATGGACAATGTAAAAGGCATATTGCTGATCGTCGCTTCTATGGCGGCCTTTTCGCTTGAAGACATGTTTATCAAGCGTTTGCTGGATAGCGTTTCAACAGGGCAGATCATGGTTGTTTTGGGCGTGGTCTGTGGGCTTTTATTGACGGCACTGTCCATTGCAACACGCAAGCGAATCTTCGACCCTATGGCGTGGCAAGTTTTGCCTTTGGCCCGGGCGGCTTCCGAAGGCCTCGGTGCTATTGCTTTTGTGACCGCGTTGGCGGTGGTCGAACTGTCAACCGTAGCGGCGGTGTTTCAGGCGACGCCTTTGGCGGTAACTATGGGTGCGGCTCTTTTTTTGGGCGAACAGGTTGGATGGCGTCGTTGGTGCGCGATTGGTGTCGGGTTTATTGGTGTCATGATAATCATCCGACCCGGACTGGCGGGCTTTCAGCCCGAGGCTCTTTTCGTTGTTGCGAGCGTGGTCGCCATTGCCGCACGCGACCTCATCACACGTAAACTGGATAGTCGCGTGGCTACGTCTGTTGTTGCTTTGCAAGCCTATGTTGCAGTCGGTGTAATTGGTGTGATTTTGGCGACATTCTCTGCTCAACCATTCACTCCGATCCAATCTGACCAGATCGGGTTCTACATTGGCGCAATCGGGTTCGGAGTATTGGGATATTGCGGAATCGTGGTTGCCATGCGGACAGGAGAGGCCTCAGCTTTGACACCCTTCCGCAACACCAGATTGGTTTTTTCGATCGCTGCAGGAATGCTCATGTTTGGTGAGCGTCCGGATTTGCTGACTTTGACCGGTGCGGTGTTGATTATTGGGTCTGGGATGTACACGTTTTTTCGCGAGCGCAAGCTGGCGCAAGCGTTCTTGGTTTCGGGCTGACGGCTCGTTGCGGGAAAGAGCAATCGGCATGTTGCTACCGCAAACGGTCGGAATGTGTTGATGTTAGCGATAACAAAGCTGGTTTACTTTTCGCCCGGTGGTGCTATGAGGCATGCAACCGAAGGCATCTTTAGGGATCGGGATCATGAGCACAATTATCGACATCCACGCACGCGAAATTCTGGACAGCCGGGGAAACCCAACCGTCGAGGTCGATGTGATTTTGGAAGACGGCACCATGGGCCGCGCCGCCGTACCATCGGGTGCATCTACTGGAGCTTATGAGGCGGTCGAAAAACGCGATGGCGACAAGTCGCGCTATCTGGGCAAGGGCGTGCTAGAGGCGGTGGCTGCCGTAAATGGCGAGATTGCCGAGGAACTGGTTGGTTTCGACGCCACCGAACAAGTGGCAATCGATACCGCAATGATCGAGCTGGACGGAACAGAGAACAAAGGCCGTCTGGGCGCCAATGCAATTTTGGGCGTATCGCTTGCGACTGCCAAGGCTGCTGCGGACTTTACGACTCAGCCGCTGTACCGTTACGTCGGAGGCACTTCGGCGCGTATTTTGCCCGTACCCATGATGAACATCATCAATGGCGGTGAACACGCGGACAACCCAATCGACATTCAGGAATTTATGATTATGCCGGTTTCGGCCGCGAATATCCGCGAGGCCGTGCGCATGGGGTCCGAAGTCTTTCACACCCTAAAAAAAGAGTTGTCAGCGGCAGGACTGGCAACTGGTGTCGGGGATGAGGGTGGTTTCGCCCCAAATATCGCCTCTACCCGCGAGGCTTTGGATTTCATCCTCAAGTCAATTGAAAAGGCGGGATTTAAGCCGGGTGAAGAAATCCATCTGGCGCTGGATTGCGCCGCGACCGAGTACTACAAAAACGGGAAATATGTTCTGTCCGGTGAAGGCAAAAGCCTGACTTCAGAGGAAAATGCGGAATATCTTTCTGCATTGGTCAATGACTATCCGATTATCTCGATCGAAGATGGCATGTCCGAAGATGACTGGGATGGCTGGAAAGCTCTTACAGACGCTATTGGAGGACAAATACAACTGGTGGGGGACGACTTGTTTGTCACCAATCCGACGCGTCTGGCCGAAGGGATTGAACGTGGGTGCGCAAACTCGATGCTGGTCAAGGTTAACCAGATCGGTTCGTTGACCGAGACACTGCGTGCAGTCGATATGGCCCACCGCGCGCGCTTTACGAACGTCATGTCGCATAGGTCCGGCGAAACTGAGGATGCAACGATTGCGGATTTGGCCGTTGCAACTAATTGTGGTCAGATCAAAACAGGTTCTCTGGCGAGGTCCGACCGACTGGCGAAGTACAACCAGCTGATTCGGATCGAGGAGTCATTGGGCGAAGTCGCTGAATACGCTGGTGCTTCTATTCTGAAACGCTGATCTAATTTATTTCTCATCGAGAAACCGGCCCATGCACGTGCGGGCCGGTTTTTTATTGTTTGCGTCTCAGCGGAAATGGACCTGCAATCCCGAAAACTTCTGAGAAGATTGGCTGCTGCGGAAATATTTCGGTACACTTGAAGTTAGCCGCTTTGATATAGGAACCATTCTTACCTGGAACACGATTAACAATTCATTTCGAGGACATTTAGATGACTACGATGAAGCGAATATTTGGGCTTACGGCCCTTTACCTTCTTCCCTAGGCAACCTTGGCCGGCCCCCCGCCCGAAGCAGTATGCGAGCGGATGGTTGCGGATGATCCCAGCGGCCAGATCACGATGGAGGAGTGCCTGTGTACCTACCAGGTTGCCGATCAGGTTCTGGACGACGAGATTAAAGAACTGCTTTTTGATGCTTGGTACACAGGCAACAACAATACCGAAAAGTTAAAGCAGCTACCAAATCCGGATCGCGTCAGTAAGCAATTCAGCAGAATGGAGCGGGCAATGAAGCAGAATTGTTTGTGACTTAGGCCAAAGAGTACGAATTACCGGATTTGTTCAAAATATTTTTCCTATCGAGCGATTATGTGTGAACTTGTTCCTATTTGACTAAGCTTGGATCGTTTATTCTGACTGTATTGCAGAAAGGAGAACGCGATGTCTGCTTCAAGAATCCTTCTCGTAATTTCAATACTTTCCGTTGGAATTCTGACCGCATGTGCAGGTCCAGGCACCTATCCGATAACAGGCATGGAGGTGTCGCAAAATGATCCAGTTCAGGAAATGTACAATCCGGGTCTAATATTCCGCGGTGAATCCCGCTAAAACCTTTTGCTCATTAGCATATAACGGTCACGAGGTTTGAAACCCGAACGTAGATAAAGGCTTTGCGCTGTTTCGTTGGCGCGATCCACTTCCAGGTGCAAAGCCGTCAACCCGGCTCCTGACAGTGCTTTGGGGAGATCGTGCAAAACTTCGGTGGCGATACCACGTCCGCGGACAGCAGGCCGAATGTAAATCTCGTCGACAAATGCATCCATTCCGCCAAATTCTACTGACCAGCCGAAAGTTATGATTATGTACCCTAGAGGTGCGCGGCTTGGACCGATCAAGTAGATGCATCCATGCGGAATACCTTCCAGTAAGGGCAGAATCGCCTTTTGCTGTTTGTCTTGGTCCTGGTCGATGCCGTGCTCGGCGTGGAAAGCTGTTACCAGGTCCATCAAGCGATTTAAGTCTTCTGGGCGGGCAAGCTTCAACGCGGCGCTCATAGTCGCGCCAGCCGTTCTGTAAGCAGTGCAAAAAAACCCTCGGCATCCACTTCACCCATGAACATTGCGTTCGGTGGATGTTTGGTTACGCGCCACCAGTCGGCCACTGTCATTCCCATCGTCAATTCAGACTGGGTTTCGATCTGCACATTGATATGTCGGCCCGAAAAAAGGTCGGGCCGTATCAGATAGGCTGTGACACATGGGTCATGTAATGGCGCCCCTTCAGAACCGTATTTTTCCTTGTCGAACCTCTCGAAAAAATCGGTCATCTCAGCCACAGCGTGCCCGACTTTTGAATTCAAGGCGCGAAAGGCCTCATTTCGTTTTTGTGTAACCAGCGCATCGTGGGTGACATCCAGCGGCATGACTACAATGTGCGCACCTGAATTGAACACAACTTCAGCCGCTTCTGGGTCAACGTAAATATTGAATTCGGCGGCAGGGGTAATGTTGCCAACTTCAAAATAAGCCCCTCCCATAAGTACGATTTCCTGAACGCGGTCGACGATATCCGGGGCCTCTTGAAAGGCCGTGGCGATATTCGTCAGTGGACCCAGCGGGCACAGTGTAACAGTCCCCGAATCATGCGCATGCAGTGTTTCGATAATAAAATCAACCGCATGTCCATCTGCCAGCGGCATCTGCGGATCTGGTAGGACTGGTCCATCAAGGCCAGTTTTGCCATGAACATGCTCAGCCGTCACCAACTCACGGTTCAGGGGACGGTCGCACCCTGCATAAACAGGAATGTGGGTATGATCAGCAAGTTCACAAACAATTCGCGCATTCTTGGCGGTAAGTTCCAGTGGCACATTACCTGCCACAGCGGTGATGCCGAGAACCTCGATTTCCTCCGGGCTTGCCAGCGCTAAAAGGATTGCGACGGCGTCGTCTTGTCCGGGGTCGGTATCTATGATGATTTTGCGCGGTGCCATGCTTTGTCTCCGGGGTCTTGAAGGGCGGACACTCGCAAGTGCCATCGTCCTTGTCCAGTCTGTTCAAGCGTCGGATATCGCCTGCACAGGCGGGAGTTTGCCGTTGGCGCGATGCTCTTCGGTTTTCACCTCATCCCAAAGCGCATCCATTTCTTCTAACGTGCTGTCTGAAGGCATCTTTCCGTGATCGGCCAGTCTCGCCTCGACCTGTTCGAACCTACGGGTGAACTTGGCATTGGTTCGGCGCAAGGCCGCTTCGGGTTCGATTCCCAGATGGCGGCCAAGGTTCACAATTACAAACAAAAGATCGCCGAATTCGTCTTCGAGAGCATCCGAATCCATGCTGTTCCGGGCTTCCTCGAGTTCGGCTGCCTCTTCGGTGATTTTGGCCAGCACATGGCTGGTGTCTGGCCAATCAAAGCCCACACGCGCCGCCCGTTTTTGCAGCTTATGCGCTCGAAGAAGGGCAGGCAGATTGGCGGCGACACCGTCCAACGCGCCCTTCTGTTCCTTGCCTGCACGCTCCGCCGCTTTAATAGTTTCCCAGTCGCGCGTCTGTTGATCGGCAGATTTTTCTCGAGACTCATGGCCGAACACATGCGGATGGCGCGTAACCATCTTGTCAGACATTGTGCGCACGACGTCTTGAAAGGTGAAATGTCCCGCTTCTTCAGCCATTTGGGCATGGAAAACCGATTGGAATAGCAAGTCACCCAGTTCACCTTTCAGTTCGTCCCAAGCCTGCCGGTCGATAGCGTCTGCTACCTCGTAAGCTTCTTCGATCGTGTAAGGCGCAATAGTGGAAAAGTCTTGTTCAATGTCCCACGGACAACCGGTTTTCGGATCACGCAGGCGGCGCATAATTTCCAATAGACGCTCGATACCTGCTTCGCTGTCGTGGATCAGCGGATTTTCAACCATTGCGAACCCTTTCGTTCCGGTGTCAGATGCATCAATTCCGCAGTAAAGATCAGGAGTCCAGCCTTGATGCCCGTCTCGAGCCGAATTGCAAACAACGCGGCCGTTTGTAGGTCATCGACATACCAGGATAACTCGCTAAGTTGCGTCGCCCCGGGATGCAACTTTTTCGATGAGGTCGAAGCCGTCGGTTTCAGAAACCCAACGCAGCTGGGCAAAAGCGTACAGCCTTCGGGCTGATTTCACAGATGAATAGGACCCTAGGGAAATGTCACTAGAAGATTCTAAGAAATTCGTGGACGAGGCATTCACCAATCCCGAGCTAAAGGGGTTGTCTCATGAAAACACGTTCGGCGGGGCAACTTCGTTTCTACGCCGCCTTTACACCAAAGATCTGGCCGGGGTGGATATTGCAGTTACAGGTGTGCCTTTTGATCAGGCCGTTACCAATCGCCCAGGCACGCGGCTAGGTCCACGTGCGATCCGTGAGGCCAGTACATTGCAATCACCTGATGAGCCTTATGGCTGGCCTTTCAATGCTTTGAGCGACTTGGCAATCGTTGACTATGGCGACATCGCTTTCGATTATGCAAATATTCCTGCCTTTCCTGACACTTTGACAAACCATATCCGAACCATATTGGAGGCCAATGTCGCGTCCGTCACCTTGGGCGGTGATCACTACATCAGCTTCCCGATTTTGAAGGCTTATGCCGAGAAATTCGGACCGATGTCCTTGCTTCAATTCGACGCTCATACTGACACATGGGCAGATGACAACATGGAACGTGTGGATCATGGAACCATGTTTTACAAAGCAGTTAAGTCAGGGATTGTGGACCCAGCCCGGTCGGTTCAAGTCGGCATACGGACCAATAATGAAGATACGCTTGGGGTAAATATCATCGACGCGCGTGAAGTTTATGAGGCCGGACCAGCCGCAGTTGCAAAAAAGATCAAAGGCATTCTAGGTGGCCATCCAGTTTACCTCAGCTTTGACATTGACTGCCTTGATCCAGCCTTTGCACCAGGAACCGGCACCCCTGTTTGGGGAGGGCTCAGTTCCATTCAAGCCCAAATCATTCTTCGCGACGTTGCTGGCATTAATATAAAGGGCGGGGACGTTGTTGAAGTCTCGCCTCCGTTTGACACATCTGGTGCAACCGCGGTTGCGGGAGCACATGCTGCCACTCAGATTATTTGCCTTCTTGGTTGGAACAAGCTGACATAGCGGCATAAACATTGACAATTTATGCGCTTGTTCGACCAAGCCTTAACTATTGGTTGGCCATGAGTTGGGTATCGCTGATGAAAAGCGGTCAGCCCGGACAGGAGAGATTATGACAACGACCAAATTCAACCAACCGATCAGTGGAAACGATTTGGCACGGTTCTCCGGGCCGAACACGTTCATGCGTTTACCGCAGGCTTCCTCGCTTTCCGGGCTGGATGTTGCAATACTGGGTATCCCGATGGATATCGGTACTTCATGGCGGTCTGGCACTCGGTTCGGGCCGAAACAAATTCGCAGTGAAAGCGCAATGATCAGGCCGTACAACATGGCTACTTCTGCTGCCCCGTTTGAAAGTCTGCAAATTGCGGACATAGGGGATTTGGCGATCAACACATTTTCGCTAACCGACAGTCTGTCAATCATAAAGGAAAGCTATGAAGGGATTCTGGAACAGGGCGTAATCCCTGTGGCCATGGGCGGGGATCACTCAATTACCTTGCCGATCTTGCGAGCAATTGCAGCCAAGCACGGACCTGTCGCATTAGTTCATGTAGACGCACATGCGGATGTAAATGATGAGATGTTCGGTGAAAAAGAAGCTCATGGCACCGTTTTCAGACGCGCTTACGAGGAAAAGCTGATCGACCCGGACAGAACCTTTCAGATTGGGATTCGCGGTTCCGGTTACGCGGCCAGCGACTTTACCGAGGCGCAGGGGTGGGGATTCCGCCATTTTCCAGCGTGGGAGTTGTGGCAGCAGAACCTGACGGAGATTGGATCACAAATCCGCAAGACAATCGGAGACCATCCGGTTTATATCACCTACGACATCGACAGTCTGGACCCAGCCTATGCGCCGGGAACTGGAACCCCAGAGATCGGAGGGTTAACGACACCTCAGGCGCTGCAACTGATCCATGCACTGGGCGGAGTAAACGTTGTTGGGTGCGATCTGGTCGAAGTATCGCCACCCTATGATCCGTCTGGCAACACCGCATTGACTGCTGCGAACCTGCTTTTTGAGCTCTTGTGCATATTGCCGGGAGTAACGTTACGATAAGGGTTGGTATTACTCCTTGTTCCGACAGTAATTCCCAATAGTTTTTTACAAAGCGTGCGACAGGAATGTTCAAGTTGGGCCTTTTTTTATTTGTGGGGTTAGTAGTTTTGGCCGGCGCTTACGTACGGTTGGCGCCCTCGCATCCGGACCGCTGGCACGTGGCACCGTTGGGTAAGGCTGACCGAAACAATCGGGGAAGCGTATTCCGCGTGATTGAAACCGGACCGAACGGGCTTGCGCGCTTGGATGCAATCGCCCGCGAAACGCCGCGTACTCGAGTGCTTGCCGGGTCGGTGGACGATGGGATGGTTACCTACATAACCCGCACCAGAGTGATTGGATTTCCTGACTACACCACCGCTATGCAGGATGGAAACACCTTACGCATCCGTGCACGGTTGAGATTTGGAAGATCAGATTTTGGAGTTAACCGTGCTCGGGTCGACGGGTGGTTGGCTTTGCTGCAACCCTGAAGACAAACACCCTTCCTGAACCTCGCGCCACATTGGGACGTTCAACGACATCTGGCATTGAGCGGTAAACATACGGCCATCAACCTGCAGACATATCAGTTCACCCAATTCGATACGGCTGCCGGATGTGTCGGTGCAATAGCAGTCCTGAACTTTACCCCCGGGGCCGATAACATCGGCGCCCGCAGAGGTCGCGAAAAGGGTCAATAAAAGGAAAATTAGTTTCATGCCGCAAATGTTAACACACCGACGGCACTTGACCCAAGCCCCCGAATGATAGACACCGCCCGGATGATCCCCGAAGAACGTCTTGAGCAGATCACCCAACGTTTTCAATACCTCGAAGCAGCCATGGCCGATGGCGCAGCGGGAGGGGATATTGCAGCGTTGGCCAAGGAATACTCTGACCTCAAGCCTGTGGTTGATCAGATTATGGCGTGGCGGCAACTGGTTGCAGATTTGGCCGAAGCCGAAGAGATGTTATCCGATCCCGATATGAAGGAATTGGCAGAAGAAGAAATTCCAGGCCTTCAGACTCGTATCCCAGAAGCCGAGCATGCTCTACAACTTGCGCTTCTGCCTAAGGACGCCGCAGATGCCCGCCCAGCAATGTTGGAAATCCGCCCCGGAACAGGCGGTGACGAGGCGGCACTATTTGCAGCAGATTTACTGCGAATGTATCAACGCTATGCGGAAAATCACGGCTGGCAATTCGAGATCATCGAAGAGCAGGCGTCGGATCTTGGCGGAATCAAGGAAGTCGTAGCCCATATCAAGGGTGACAGTGTCTTTGCGAAGATGAAGTACGAATCAGGTGTCCACAGAGTACAGCGTGTACCCGAGACCGAAAGTGGCGGGCGCATCCACACTTCCGCGGCCACAGTTGCAGTTTTGCCCGAGGCCGAGGATGTGGACATCCAGGTCGATGCCAATGACATTCGTATTGATACGATGCGTAGCTCAGGTGCCGGAGGTCAGCACGTAAACACAACCGACTCGGCGGTTCGGATAACCCATCTACCGACTGGTTTGGTTGTAACCAGCTCTGAGAAGTCTCAACATCGCAACCGCGAAATCGCGATGCAGGTGCTCAAAACCCGCCTGTACGATCTGGAACGCCAGCGAATTGACAGCGAACGCTCGGCTGATCGAGCTAGTCAAGTCGGGTCGGGGGATCGGTCCGAGAGGATTAGAACATACAACTTCCCCCAGGGCCGTATGACGGACCACCGGATTAACTTGACGCTGTATAAACTGGATCAGGTTTTGCAAGGTGATTTAGACGAAGTCATTGATGCGTTGACCGCGGACGATCAGGCGCGGTTATTGACCGAGATGGCGAAATGATTGCCGCTCTGACGGCAGCCCAGGCGATGGTCGCTGCGACAGCACGTTTGCGTGCAGCAGGTGTGCCTGATCCCGCTCGGGATGCTCGGCTTCTTTTGGCACACGCAGCAAGGATTGAGGCAAGCCGGGTTACGCTGATCGCTCCTGAAGAGTTGGCTCCGGACATAGCCGAACGATACGACACGCTGGTTTCCTTGCGCGCGGTTCGGGTCCCGGTATCACATTTATTGGGTGAGCGTGAGTTCTATGGCCGCGACTTTCGTGTCAGCCGCGACGTTCTGGATCCGCGCCCAGAAACCGAAACGCTGATAGAGGCCGCGTTGAGCGAACCGTTTGACTACCTGCTTGATTTGGGCGTCGGTTCGGGCTGTATCCTGATCACGTTGTTGGCAGAGCGTGCCAGCGCGGTAGGTGTTGGCGTCGATCTGAGTGAGGCGGCTTGTCTGCAAGCCAGTGCCAATGCAGTATTGCACAACGTTCAGGAACGGGTCGAAATTCATCAATCGGACTGGTTTGCCGATGTCGATGGAGTTTTCGACCTGATTGTAGCGAATCCACCTTATATTTCGTCGGATGAGATGCGGGAACTGTCCCCCGAAGTCCGAGAGCACGAGCCGCGCATGGCTTTGACAGACGAAGGTGACGGATTGGGCGCCTATCGCATAATCGCCGCGTCGGCCCCTGATTATCTATTGCCCGGCGGACGGATTCTTGTCGAGATTGGGCCCACACAGGGGGCTGCGGTTTCTGCCTTGTTTGACGCAGCGGGATTGGCGGATGTTCGCGTGATCCCCGATCTGGATGGTCGTGACCGGGTAGTTGGGGCAAGATTACCTCATTGAATCGCCAAAGTGAGGCTGAAAAGCGCCGGTTCATGTAAAAAAGCTGCGAAATTTTTCATAAACCCCTTGTCTGAAAGCTCAGGACATGCTTACTCAGTGTAGTCGGAGAGGCCGACGCTTTTGCAGCGAGCCCCTGACATCAAGCCCAAAAAAGTCGACCACACGTCACGGCAAATGCCTCAGAATGATGTGAGTTAAGGGTCGGCAGACAGCGAATTGATAAGGCTGACGTAAAGTAAGATGAGATCCTCTAAATCCCGCTCGCGGGCCAAGAACAACCGAAATCGTCCATCTGGTGGCAATGTTGTAAACCGTGTTTTCGACAGCTCTGGGCCAGAAGGTAAGGTACGTGGTACCCCGCAGCAAATCATCGACAAGTACAATCAGCTTGCGCGCGATGCCCAACTGTCGAATGACCGTGTTGCTGCGGAAAACTTTCAACAGCACGCCGAACATTACCTGCGCTTGCTAGGTGAGGCGCAGCGCGAAATCGAAGCGCGCCGAGAAGAGCAAGAACGGCAGAATCGTGAACGTCAGGCCGAGCGCGACCGCGAACGGGCGGAGCGTCAGGAACGTGAAGCTGCGCGCCAGGCTGACCTGGCCGAAGCGCCGCAACCAGATGTCATGGACTTCAACGCTGAGCAAGCGGTACCTGAAAGCGGTTTGGTTGAAACGCCTGAAAGTCAGGATGCGACCCCGGCGGCATCTGAGGAAAAAGAGCGTAAGGAAAAACCAGTACGGCGACCGCGCGCTCGAAAGCCAAAGGCTACGCCAGAGGAGACCCCTGCTGACAACGGAGATACTCCGGAAGCGGCAGAGTAAGCCCGACCAGTTTAAATGCTCGAATGACCTTGGTTTCCGTTCCGAGGTCATTTTGATTCATGATTTGCGGATTTCTCGCGCCAGTGCGCAAAAAGACTCCAGCGGGATTTGTTCTGCGCGATCGGTAGGTTTAATCCCTGCGGCGATCAGGCGGTCCTCGATATCAGGGGCCACGCCTTTGAGGGACGCACGCAGCATTTTGCGTCGTTGATTAAATGCAGCGGCGACGACTCGCGAGAGTGTGGCCGCGTCAGAAGGAAAGCGAGGTTCCGGCAGCGCTTGAAGGTGAACGACTGCGCTTGAAACCTTCGGTGGTGGAGTAAACGCAGAAGGCGGCAATGACATTGCAATGCGGGCATCTGTCCGCCACTGCGAAAGAATCGCCAGTCGACCATACGCCTTGCTGCCGGGTTGCGCGACAATCCGATCTGCAACTTCGCGTTGGAACATTAGCGTTAAGCTCTGCCAAAATGGCGGCCATTTTGGTGGTGTCAACCAGCGGACCAAAAGTTCTGTCCCTACATTATATGGCAAGTTGGCCGCGATCCGGACCGGCGGCCTAAGATGCGCCAATGGATCAATTTCCAACGCGTCTCCATTGATGACCTTCAATCGACCCGGATATGCTTCGGCTATTTCGTTCAACGCAGGAATGCAGCGGGTGTCTTTTTCAACCGCGACTACTTTACGGGCACCCTCGGCCAATAACCCTCGGGTCAGTCCGCCCGGGCCGGGACCTATTTCCAAAACATCACATTCAGCGAGGTCCCCAGCCTGACGAGCAATTTTGGCCGTCAGATTTAGATCCAACAGGAAATTCTGGCCTAAAGATTTTCGAGCCGACAGCTGATAGGTCGCTATGACGTCTCGCAGCGGGGGTAGGGTGTCGATTGCGCTCATGTTCGACTTACCTTTGCGCTGGGCTGAGCCATTGCGCCAGAAAGTCTTTGTCGCGCTTAAAAGATTTTCTGACCGGACGTAAAATCATTGGGTTTGCGACATCTTTTGTGCAAGACGCAGAGCTTCAATCAAACTGGTGGGGTTAGCGACACCTTTCCCGGCAATGTCGAGTGCAGTTCCGTGATCCGGCGAAGTGCGAATAAACGGCAATCCAAGCGTGACGTTAACACCGCGGTCGAAATCCAGTGTTTTGATCGGGATTAAGGCCTGATCATGGTACATGGCAATCGCTGCATCATATTTCGCGCGAGCGGCGGCGTGGAACATGGTGTCTGCGGGATGTGGACCGCTCACGCTGTAGTCGCCGGGGGCCAGCTCTGCCAATAATGGGGCAATCCAGTCCAACTCTTCAGTGCCCATTTTGCCGCCTTCGCCTGCGTGCGGGTTCAATCCAGTGACGGCTATACGAGGATTTGGAATGCCGAACTGAGACTGCAGCCCTTTGGCGGTGATTTCAATTGTGTCAAACAACACATCTGGGGTGAGGGCATTGGAAACTTGAGACAATGGGATGTGGATCGTGGCTGGGACGACGCGTAGTTGGTCACTGGTCAACATCATTACCACGCGGTCACG
>NZ_JBXWRL010000067.1:0-21033 GCF_059612885.1 Ruegeria sp. YKSD179
TATTGCGCGCCTTTGAACGAGATCATGAGCTAGCTTTCGACTTGATATGACCAGTGGTCATTCACGCGCTAACTCTACCAACGTCAATGGTCAAAACTTTGCAACAGATCCGCTGGGCTTGGTGTTGATAGGAGGGTTTCCCTATCCTCACGCATATCTACATAAGTTGGGGGATGGCCCACTCACAAACCACCCCCCAGCCGAACTGGACTGCTAGTGCTCAGGTCGGTTGACTAAATCCCTTCAATTGCGGTTTCGACTTGGCCGCAAAACTTATCAACATCGCGCCCTAGCATATCGCTTTCTCGGGTCTCATCTCTGACCGCAGATAGTTCATCTACAACGGCCAGCAAATCTTCTTCTGGAGCTGCTTCAGCAATACGCGCCAAAGCTCGAATAAGGGCGGCCGTTACGAGCCCATTGCCCCTGGCTGCGCGTCTCAGGGCGGGCATCGAGTCGTGAAACAACGACTCTGCCGTGATGGACGGGTAAACCACACGCACGGCTCCGTCTTCATCCCGATATACACCTGTGCAGAGCTTTGACGACCACGCTCGAGCCAGAGACGCCGAAAGTCGATCGATGCAGACTATTGCGGTAAACGTGTCGTTGACACCCGGCGACAAAGCCCGAAGTGCGATCTCGACGAGGAGGTGGACAGAAAATCGGATATCGCCGCTAGGATCTCGCGCGGGGATCAACGGAGCTGTCGCTTGCACCAGATCATTGAGGCTCTCTTCACTATCACCATAAACACTAGCCAAAGTGTCCGTTGGAACCATAAAGTCACCCGGCTGCACATCAAAAACGACGACTGCCCCTGCTTCCTTTGCCGCAGTCACCAGACCTTCGGTATTGATCGAATTCACATATCCAGCGCCCGAAGCCGAGACTTGGCGCTTGTCTCCCTCGTCAGGGTCTGCCGCTGAAGATGGAATATCGGCGCTGTTTTCGATTGCGGTGCTCACTTGGCGATCCAAGGCTTCGGAAATCCGCGCCGCCTCCTGATCAATGGTTACGCGCGTCGATACGGTCTGAACAAAGAGCAACAGTAAAAGAACTGAGATGATCGAATAGATTATTCCAAGCGCAACGGCCAAATTAACGGATGTGTCATCGCGTATCAGCCACAGGATCATCAAGCTGTACAAAAACGTTGCTCCAAGTGAGCCAACTGCAATCTGATTTACCCTGTCTTCGCCAAAGCGCTGCAAGAGCCTGGGCCCAATAGATCCCGCTGCCAAGGTGTAGACCAGCAAAACAATGGAATAGACCATGACCAACGCGGACATGGATGCTGCCGAGATTGCACCCAGCACACCACTCGCAGTGCTATTAGAAACGCTGAGCCAATTGGATGTGAACCAACCCCAGCCCACAAGCGCTTGCTCAATCTTGAAAACAATCCCAGCCACCAAGAGTCCGGAAAGACTTATAGCGGCAGGGATCGTTAGGAACCCGCGAAAATACCTCACAAACTCTTTAGGTGTTCGCATTCCGGCCCCCAATTCGCAATACAAGCTTTATTCTCGAATCCAGCGTTTAAGTTCACGCGAAGAACCGGTCGGCTGCCTCTTTAAGGGTGCTCTGCATATCACCCCACGCTGCTTCATAGCCTTTCCTGATGTCTTCCCAGGCCTCGTCGCTGGCGGATCTTAGCTCCCCCAGCTTGGTCTCCGCATCAGATTTTGCCTTGTGAAGCTTGCTGAGCTGTTCCTCTAGCTCCAGTTTGGCATCCGCTTCGGCGACCTTCAGCTTGGCCTCAAGGACGTCAATTTGTGCATTCCAGCTATCCAATTGAAGTTGAGCTTTCCTTTCATAACCAACACGTGTCATCTTTTTTCCTTTCACTTTCAAAGCAATCGTAAAGTTCCGTGGGTGCGGCCAATCAGGCCGCAACAATTGCCTTGAGCATCCAGACCGCTTCCTCATGCTTCGCCATCCTGGCATTCATCAAATCCTCTGTAGCTCCATCGCCATAACGGGCGGCGGTCGCAGCAGTCTCACGCAGGTTCCGGGCAATCGCTTCGTGGTCTGAGACCAATTGTTTGATCATGCCCTCTGCATCTTTGACGGTCTCTTCTTCGGTCAGCTTGGCTTGGCTAACCATGTCAGTGAACGAAATCGGTGCCACCTGACCCAACGCGCGCACACGCTCGGCCAAGTCATCCGCGGCTTCGAACAGGTCGCGATACTGACGTTCTGTCAGTTCATGAATCGGCAGGAAAAGTGGACCCACGACGTTCCAATGTATTCCTTGCGTTTTCACCATCAGGATCATGGTATCGGCCAGTACTTCCGTCACCGCGTTGGCGACCCACACATCCTTGTCGATGCCTGTGTCGTTCGTTTCTTCCTGAACTTCAGACTTCAAGACTTGCTGTATCATTTTCACTCCGTTTCGTTGCTTGCGGAGTGGAACTTAAGGGCGATACATAAAATTTCAAACAAAAACATATACTTAATATATGTACCCGACGCATCATGGGGTGCTTCATGATCCTGGGTATCCGGCCCAACATGCCAACATTGCTGTAGACACGCAGCCCCATTGCCATACATGCTTGGAGTAACTGACGTAAGCTACTGAGGTCACACCAGTGTCTGATCAAAATCGACCACCTAAGCGCACCGAGAAACTTCAGCTGATGCTCGATCTCGAAGAGCTCAAAGTTATCGATGACTGGAGATTTGAGAACAGGTTGCCATCCAGAGCGGCTGCCATTCGAGAGCTTATTCGTCGCGGCCTTGTTTCCGACGAATTCGATGAGCCTCCTACGGATGCGTCTTCTGGTGAGTTTCGTGTTGTGGACGAATGACATGATAGTACACAGAGTATCCTCTTGAAAATCACAGGTGATTGAGTCGTTGTTTGCGTCTCTCTTTCGCTGTTTGTCGTGGACCAATTTGGCGGGCAGCAAATACCTTGGCAGTCGATCCCGCGCTTCAACGGCATATCTTCAACTTCGCGCAGGCTCGTATAGAAGCGGGCGAGCAGCCCCGCCGCGTGTGCGATTTTTTGGGGTGGTAATTTGTAGCGCTTGTAGCTGATTGACGATGAACACAATGGTCGGAGCGCTAAAATCCTGAAGATGAGAGAGAAGATCAGGAAACAGACAATCCAGAAACGCCGCTTGCAGCACAAACCCGCTACCGCCTAAACTGAAACTGAATTCGAACCAGAGCCTCTGTTACGAAAAAACCCTGGCATTACGGAAAACTCTGACGACGGACACAGGAGCCTTTCTCAACGCGGCGGCAGGACAAAGGGACCGTCTGCCGACTACAGCCTCAAACCGTTACGAGATCAGGAGAGAGAAGCCGTCGGTCACGTCGAAGAGGTTTACCGGCTTTTTTTGGCCAAACGGAAACGAGATCCTCGATGGCCAAGCCAGTCTCACCTCTATAGCTTACCCAAAGACAAAGGTGCGGCATCAAAAAAGCTCTTGTCAAATATACCCGTGAAATATTTCCGCCTTACCATCTCGATCGGGACCGGACAACCAATACTCTTGAGCATGTTGCTGATCACCTTGATGCCGGCAGTATTGGCGCCGCTTTTGTCGATGACGACCTTTCTCGGAAGGCCGTTGACCACCAGCATCCTAGAGAAAAACTTTGTGGCGGCCGGTTTGTTGCTACGTCGTGAAATCATGAAATCAAGCGTTTTGCCGTATTTGTCGACAGTTCGGAAAAGGTAAGCCCATGATTCCTATGCCTTTATGTAAGTTTCGCCCATTCGCAACGATCGATCACAAGATCCTTCACGTCTGGGCGTTGTGTCGGCAATACCGCCTGAGTATCGTGTCACCCAGCGGTTCAACGTGATGTGATCTACCAAAAAGCCGCGCTCGGCCATGATCTCCTACAAGGCGCGATATGACCCGCCGTATCGGACGTAGAAGAACACAGCAAAGAGGATCACATCCTTCGGATATTGCGCGCCTTTGAAAGAAATCATGGACCAAACTTCTTCTGAATGATGCCGTTCGCCACACAGGCGCTAACGCCATGAAGGTCAATGGTCAAAACTTTGCAACAGAGCCTTCCTCAACTGCAAGTATTGCTAAGGGACAAACCTTGTCGCAAAAGTCCTGAGCCATTTTGGCTCTGGTTTTTTGGGCCGGAGGTTTTGAGGTGTTGGTATATGTTTTCCTGCCAACCATGATTGTCGCATCATCGATTGGTATTTGGCTTTTCTATATTCAACACCAGTTTGAGCACACGACCTGGGAACGGGAAGAGGGGTGGAATCTTCAGAACGCCGCATTCTATGGAAGTTCTCATTATGCCCTACCAGGCATCCTTCGGTGGTTCTCTGCTAATACCGGCATACACCATGTTCACCACCTGGCCAGCCGCATACCGTTTTATCGGCTAAACGAGGTTTTGCGTGACCATTCTGAGTTGGAAAATTGCCAGCGTATTACTCTATATGAGAGCTTTCATTGTGCACACTTGCATCTTTGGGATGAAAAAAGTCAACGTCTGCTGACATTTTCTGAGGCTTTGTCGAACGCCAATTCCAATAGGCAATTAGTGTAGTCTGGCACGTACCAGATAGGCTTCGACCGTATCACCGCCCAAGGCGCGAATGGCCTCTAGTCGGTGAAGGCCTTCAATTAGCACGAACCTCTTGTTGTCCGAGCGTATCTGGATCGGGGTCTTCTGGCCGTTCTTCAGAATATCTTCGGCCAGCGTCAGAACTTTTTGTTGATCAAGCGTTTTCGCCCGTTTCGCAGGAACATAGATCAGGTCGAGCGGATATGGTCTTTTTTCCAACATTAACTACGTGGGCAACCTTTCGTGCATTTGTTCCGGTTCAGAGCTCGCTTCCAAAGCGGGGGCTGGAACGTACGTCATAGAACCGAGCGAACAGCGTCGCGCAGTTCCTGATGCATAATCCAAGTTGCTGGCTTATCGTCACTTTCGATGTGAGAAAATGCCAGGACCTGAGCGGCTCCATCATTCTGAGCCGATCCAGCTTCGGGAATTTCGAGTTCCAGATATTCTGCGATCAATAGTCCGATTTTCTTGAAAACCTTGATGGAGGCCTCGCGCGATTTGTAACCGGCTGCCTGAGACAAGTGACCAATGGTCAGACCTTCCTTGCCTGCGATTGTAAGTGCTTTGAGCATTGTGACCTGCGCAGGGGTGAGCCTGATCTGTCGCAGTGCCTCGGCATATTCTCTTTCGCTGGGAACGAGAGTGCCGGAGTTACCCTCCAAACGGCGTTGACCACTACGTTTCCTGTCTCGTTCACCGAGAATTTCTTTTAATGCTTCGATGGCCAATGCTGGTGTTTCGCCGACTGCATCGGCAATCATTGTCTGCGTTTTAGCCGGTGGCTTAGGGAATGCGCGCGCAACGCTGTTACCGCTCAGGATGCCAGCCTTAATCAAGTACTTTCCAAATTCTTCTTCAATCACTCCTGCTACGTCAGCGTTCCGCGACTTACGAACACTGCGGTCCTGAAATGCTCTTTGTTCCAGACCACGAGCTGACATCTTTGAACCGGGAAGGGTTACTTGAGGGGCATTTTTGCGCATCAGAGAAACACCACCACAATTATGGCCGCAACAAACACCAATAACGCGATAAACATCTTCGCTCTGTAGGACCAGCGATGCGCCCTTTCGGCCTTGAGCATTTTGCCCAGGTTTTCGTCAATCGAGTTATGGTTCACGGCTTGATCCTTCCGAATTTGTCAGGCGATATTGATTTCCATTAACCTATTGTCGCGGCACATTTTCGGTGCACGTATCGTTCTGTCGTGTGAACGGCCGATTGCATTCCCAACCATCACCTCTTCGATTCAAATGAGCGTTTGAAGGCACAAGGATCGCAACGCACCTGTCCCGGTTTGCGCGAAAACCACGTTTGCATTTCCATCCGGAATAAGTTTCAGGCGCAAGGTATGCATGCGGTGGAACTGCCACGGGCTCACAGCCGCTATCCGCTGCCCTGTAACCTCTGATGCACACCCAACCATCCGCGCTGTTTTTGTCAGTCAGGCGGCCGTTGCTCGGGACATCTATCGCAACACAATCCTGGTTCTTTTTACGAAATCCCCAGTTGCAGTGTATTTCCTGCACGCCAAACCTGGTTTCGACGTACCCATTTTGAGGCGAAATCACTTCTTCACATTCTTCTCCAACACGCTGGAACAGCCGATTGCACTCCCACTGATCTCCGGTTGATGCAAGATAGGCATTTTCGGGAACTCTTATTTCCTCACAGAGTTCTCCGACATTCTGAAAACCGTGATTGCATTCCCAGCCGCTGCCATAGGCGCTACCCGTCAAAAATGCGTTTTCTGGCAAGTCTGTTATTTGGCAGGATCCGTTCTTGTTTTCGAAACCTTCGTCACAAACAGACCCATCGGCATTGCCCGCGACCTGAGCAGGAAGCTGCGTTCCTGAGAGAATCACCAAAAGTGTTGGGATCAAACAAAGAATGCAGCGAGCAAACACGATGAATGAATGGTCGAAACCGAGCCTGAGACCTGATCTATCGGGCATCAAGCACGCAATATAAGAGCCATGTGCTGTTCATACGGCGCCTTCTTTCATGGGTCACGCGATGACTGGAGCACGTCAGGTGACAGTTGCGAATGCTTGCGAGGAACGAGCTCATAGCGAAAACCCCAGCGAAACCCGTTCCTAGGCTGAGGCTCATGCTACAATTAGTCTGAATGCCATTGGATTATCGTAACCGGCAGCATCGCGGCGGCGAGTAATTTTTTACCAATACACTCTTGTCGTTCCTAGTCTGTGAAGAGTCAAGGACGCACGCTCGTCAAGAAGCGCGTGCTGCGGAATGGTCAATTTTTGAGACCGGCGAGTTATTAGGTGGCTTTGAGAATAACTGAGAGACAAAATTCAGCGGGATACCACCTTTGAAACGGAGCTATTGGCAAACTGGCAGAAAACGATTTCCGTGATGCGCAGTACAACTGCACAAACGCATTGCGTTTAAAGTCTGCTTCAAGGGCCAATTTCGGGTACTAAGGCACAATGGCGAGACAGGAATTCTGGGCACATTGATACCGCAGTGTGATCGGCCCATTGCCAAAGTAAATTTCAATTCTGTTCCTGGCCTGACAACGAGACCAATCGTGTCCACGGCTGGCAAGCAAAACAAAGCGATCTGCACAGGTATCGTTCAAATCAGTTCTCGAAGACGAGTAACTGTTTCTTTTAGATGAGCATCCAATAGCGCAAGGAGCTTATACGCAGGCCCTCCGGGGCGGCGGGCACCGCTTTCCCACAATTTGTAACCAAATTCGCTCATCCCGATAAGGTCGGCCATTTCCGCCACGGTCAAACCGGCCTTTTCGCGGACCTCAAGCGGTGAAGCCACGGGCTCGGAATTGGTGTCCGAACGGGCGCCTTGCGCCGGGTCGACGGGCACAAGGCTGGGGTCCGGTCCTGTCATGATCTGCTCCCTATTATTGTCGTTTGAGGCATGGCCATAGGCCACACCTGAAGTTCGCACTTGCGCCGATGTCAAAGTCTGGCGCGCAGGCGTTTTTCGACTGCGCTCAATCTGCGGGTCGTCTGAGCCATATCTGTCCGGAGGCTCCGGATCTCATCAAGGATGCCCTGAATATCCTCCGATCCGGAAATGGTATCGGTCGGTTCAAGCACACCATCTCCTTCACCACTCAGAAGCCAAACCAGAGAGACCCCAAGAATACCGGACATCATCTGCGCCTTGTTTGCACGTGGCTCGGTACGATCTTCTTCCCATCCCTGCACGGTTTTCAGTTTGACGCCCAGGCGACTGGCAAGCTTCTTTTGCGAGTATCCAACGGCTTCGCGCGCGGCGACGATCCGGTCGCCCAGAGTTGCCGCTTCATCACCGTAGTATGAGGTGTCGTTTGATATAGTCGTGGCTACGTTCATTCTGCTCTCTCACTTTAGTTGAAAATGTCGTGGCGCGGTCAGACCGCGAGATCATTGCGATCCGCAAGACGGATCGTCACAAGATTGCTGCATTCATGGCGGCGATATGGGGTCAGTGCCTGCGTGATTAAGGGCTGGATATCCATCCGGGATTGCTGCGACCGCGCAAACCGGCGGAAACAAGCCCAGGTTCGCTCGTCGTTGGACGCAATTACGGTCTGAACACGGGTGACATCGGTGCAGACGTCCCGACGCATCACCTGCCCCAGCATCAACGACGCAAGACCCTTGTCCGCCTCATCCTCTGAAACGCCGACCTGCCAGATAAACAGGGTTTCCAGGTCATATGGCAGAACATAAGCCAGCATCGCTCCGACCAGGTTTCCATCCAGTTCCGCAATGATCGAGAATTCTTTGTAGTCATCAAAGGCTGCCAGTTCGCCCAGAAAACCACCTATAGCTTCCTGATCCTCGGTTCTGGCCAGCGAAGACACCGCTGCGCCGTCTTCCGGTAAAGGGGGACGCAAAACCGGAATAGGTTGTTCGAACAACTCCAAAGAATGCTGCATGTACCGCTCCATCAATAAACTTTGACTAGCTAAGTAACACAGGAAAGTCGAAACTTCAAAAGACGAAGCTATTTTTTACTAAAGCGTCGTAAATCTACTTCTATTAGTGATATTTTAATTAGTAGGACTAATTATTTCATTTTCCGTTAACGCTTGAGAAATCAATGCAATTTTGACAATCTCACTCCATTCGAATGCGGAGTAGATACATGGATCGTATCGACAGCAGCCTTGTCGCCCTGCGCCGAATCCTGCGCGCCACCGAGATGTCCGGCCGGGAACTGGCGCAATCCGCCGGGCTGACCGCGGTCCAGCTTCGTGTGCTGCAAGTGATTGGCGAGACCGGGCAAACCACGGCCAAGGCGATTTCAATGCGCATGCATGTCAGCCAGGCAACTGTCACTGCGCTGGTGGACAAGCTGGTTTCGGGCGGCATGGTCGTGCGCGAGAAATCCATGACCGACCGACGGCAGACCAATATCCTGATCACGGATCGAGGGCGGAAAACCCTTGAGGACGCCCCTGATCCACTGCAACAGCTCTATGTGCAGCGGTTCAAGCAAATGGAGGATTGGGAGCAGGCAATGCTTGTTGCCGCGCTCGAAAGGGTTGCAACGATGCTAGACGCCGAAGACCTTCAGGCCGGCGCGATCTTGACAACCGGCGACTTGAACAAGGCGGAATAATGGGCCGGAATGATCGACCCTATTAGCGCACCTTTTTTGTCGAGGCTTTTATCAAGAAAGGATTTGGCAGCTTAAACGGACCCGTCGTCAACTTAGTCGATCTTTCATTGCCACGCATTCATTGCAGGCTAGCAGCCAATATCTCCTTTTGGAACAACGCTTCCGCTTTGGACTTCGACCGGCCCATCATGCTTATCGCCGTGAACGGCAGCGCTGAACCCAACATGTCAGTTAGTCGCTGCGCAGCAAGTGGCAGGTTCTGAATGCCTAGGCCTCCAGACAGCGACAATTGCAGCCGCAGCCTGGCATCGTTTGTGAATTGCCTACTGCAATTGCAGGTTTTCGGCGGAGGTCTTGCCGCGCATCCGGTCTTCTTTCAGATCGAAGCCGACCTTTGCGCCTTCTTTCAGGCTGTCGAGGCCGGAGCGCTGAACCGCGCTGATGTGCACGAATGCGTCGCCGCTGCCGTTATCCAATTCGATGAAGCCGTAGCCTTTAGTTTCGTTGAACCATTTTACTGTTCCGGTCGTCATGAGATTATCCTTTCAATGACATGTGCGCCCGCCGGGATTAGTCGGGGCTGTTTGCTACGCTCAGGCAGCAGGTTGGGTAAACTCACCAATGTTGGAGAGCATTCGCATAAGACCGTCCTGCGCTTGGGAGGGGTCGATCTGGTGTTGTCGGTGTCCGTTTCGCTGGTGCGTCGCGTGGCCAACGGTTCGCGGCTTTGGCGAAGGTGCAAGATTGGCAACGCTGGGCTTTTGCGGTTTTGCATTGCGACCGCGTTTCGCAGGTTCGGCTTGCATTTCATCGCCATTTGGCAGCCTGTTGCCGATCAGCCTTTCAATATCCTGCAGGAGGGGCATCTCTTCACGATCACACAGTGAAATCGCGGTGCCGGTTCTGCCCGCGCGGGCGGTCCGGCCAATGCGATGCACATAGGATTCCGGCACATTCGGAAGCTCATAATTCACCACATGGGATACATCGTCGATGTCGATGCCCCGTGCGGCAATATCGGTGGCAACAAGGACGGTGGTTGATCCCGACCGGAATCCTGCCATGGCACGTTCGCGCTGAGGCTGGCTTTTGTTCCCATGAATGGCAGCGGAGTTGATCCCGGCTGCAATCAAGTGTTTGCAGACATTATCGGCACCGCGTTTGGTGCGTGTAAAAACGACCGCGCGGTGAACAGCTTTGTCCGACAGAATGTCTGCCAGGACACGGCGTTTGTCCTGCTTGGCAACATGTCTGACGCTCTGCGCAATCCGTTCAATCGGCTTTGAAACAGCCGCTACCTGAACCTCTGCCGGATCGTTCAGGAAATCATCGGCAAGCTTTCTGATCTGCCCCGGCATGGTCGCCGAAAGAAGCGCAGTCAGTCGCTTTTCAGGCAGCTTGGCCATGATCTTTCGGATGCTGGGCAGAAAACCCAAGTCCAGCATCTGATCGGCCTCATCCACCACGATGGCCTTGGTCTGAGACAGATTGATGACGCCTGTGCCAAGATGATCCAGCAAGCGACCAGGCGTTGCCACCACAATGTCCACACCGCCGCTGAGAGCCTTGATCTGCCCGCCGGGGCGTACGCCACCGACGACAAGTGTCGCCGTGATCAAGCTGAACTTGCTGTAAGCGAGGATGTTGTCCACGATCTGCGCCGCAAGCTCACGCGTGGGCGTAAGGATCAGGGCTGTGCACTGTTTCGGAGCGGGTTTTGATCTCTCACGCTCAATCCGATGCAACAGGGGCAATACAAATGAGGCGGTTTTTCCTGTGCCGGTCTGGGCAATACCGATCACGTCGCGCTTAGATTGCAGCAGCGGAATGACCTTGGCCTGAATGGGCGTAGGGGTCGAATATCCTTGAGCCTTGATGGCCTTCAGGATGGGCTCGGCAAGGCCGAGGGTGTCAAATGTCGTCAAAAGCGTTTGGTCTCGTGCCATAAACGCGGTTCACCGCTATCGGCACTTGGTCTCTCTAATCTACTGGGAAGCTCGTATGAAATAGCCGCCGTCGTTTCGTTGCTCTCAAGGAGCTATTCAAGACAACGATCTGGGGATCACGGGCGAGAATACTTTACCGCTGATTTGTTCATCCACACGCGGCGTTGCGCCTCACCTACAGGGCAAAGGTTAAGAAAGCAACAACTCATTCATAGAGCAGACATTTGCCAAGGTTACGTTTGTCGCAAAGCCGGAATAGCAAAGTCTTGGATTGAATGTCCGGTTTGGGCTGATAGTTCTACTCTAGGGGGGGGCGCGCAAAAAAGGCCGCTCGAAAGCGGCCTGATGGATTACACCACGGTGGCTTCCGCGATGGCGAGCGCGTCTTCGATGTCTACACCCAGGTAACGCACTGTACTGTCCATCTTGGTGTGACCAAGCAATAGCTGCACGGCTCGCAAGTTACCTGTTCTACGATAAATCTGCGCCACTTTTGTGCGTCGCATTGAATGGGTCCCATATTGGCTGGGATCAAGCCCAATCGAAGCGACCCATGACTGAACCAACCTCGCGTACTGACGAGTAGAAATATGCAGCCGATACTGAAACCGTCCCGGCCACAAGTACTCGGATCTTTTCATTGCAGGTTGTTTCAACCATCTCAGAAGCGAGTTTCGTGTACCACTGCTAATTTCAAAGCGAACTGGTTTCTGTGTCTTGCTTTGGTTGACTGACGCTCGTTCCTTTACTTTTCCCGCAGTAAACACGTCTGCGACTTTCAGGCGAACTAGATCGCAACCACGGAGCTTACTATCTATTGCTAAATTGAAGAGTGCTAAGTTCCTATGATCTTCTGAAATTTCTAAGCGAACGCGTATTGCCCAGACATGCCTTGGCAAAAGCGGGCGCTTCTGGCCAATAACCCGACCTTTGTTCCACGCAGATCGGCCAACTCGAATGACGGTTAGATTTAAAACTTGCATGACGAATACTCCACACCGCCACGCACAACCTCATCGCCCACACAGTGTCAGCGTCTATTGGTTACCATGCTTGGTCTCCGTCATGAATAATCTGACTTTGTCGAAGCCCGACCAGCGCCACAAATATGCGATTTGGTGTAGGGCGAATAGCAGAACTATGGATTCAATAGATCAGGGTGGATAATCTTCGGTGTAGGGGAGAACGGGAGTGGAACGCCGCCTTACCACTATCTTGAGTATTGACGTCGTGGGCTACTCGCGGCTGATGGAACGCGATGAGGCATCGACGCTGGCTGCACTAAAGTCGCATCGGCTGGAACTCATTGAACCCTTTGCGGCGAGTTTTGGCGGCAAGACAATCAAGCTGATGGGTGATGGTGCACTGCTGGAGTTTGAAAGCACCGTACAGGCAATGAAATTTGCCGTTTCTGTACAAAACGAAATGCTTTCTCGAAACTCGGACGTTCCAGAAAGTGAAAGAATTGTTTTTCGGATCGGCATAAATATCGGAGATGTGATTGCCGAGGACGGAGACATATATGGTGATGGCGTCAATGTCGCTGCCCGCCTTGAAGGTTTGGCTGAGCCCGGAGGTATTTGCATTCACCGCAGCGTGCGGGATCAGGTGCAGGACAAACTGGATCTGAATTTCGAGGATCTGGGTGAGACCGAAGTCAAGAACATAGAGAGACCAGTCCGAGCCTTCGAAGTCGTACTGGATGACAAGGCCAAGGCTTTGGCTGTATCGGAGCCAGTTGCGCATACGAAACCACACATATCCAAATGGGCGCCAACTCTGGTCGGTGCAATATGCATCTGCTTGGTGCTGGTTGCGGTAATATGGTGGCGATCCAGAGATGTGGGCCCCCTGACCGACCAAGAGGAGTTGGCGCTTGCCATCCCGGACGAACCTTCCATTGTCGTTTTACCCTTTGAGAACCGCTCACCAGTTGAAGAGGTCGGCTATCTGGCGGAAGGCTTTGGAACAGCGATCACGACGCAGCTTTCGAAGTTTCCACAGCTATTTGTGATCGCTGGTTCGACTTCGATTACCTTTGCCGACAGCTTGGTCAAACCGCTCGAAATAGGTCGAGAGCTCGGTGTGCGATATGTTCTTTCAAGTAGCGTTCAGAGCGTTGGCGAGAAAATTTCAATTAACTCAACACTTATAGAGACAGAGTCGGGGCACGCGTTATGGTCTGAACAATATGACATTGGGATCGAAGAATTGTTTGCCGCTCAAGCCGACCTTATTCGGGAAATCGCATCCACCCTAAAAATAGTAGTTGAGGAAGAAGAAATCGCTTCGCTTAGGAAACGGCCGACCGATGATCTAGAAGCGTATGAACTTTTTCTGAGGGCTGTTGCCAAAAGCAAGCTGCTGAATACTGCGAGTCGGCAAGAGGCAATTGAACTACTGGAACGAGCAATAGAGCTCGATCCAGACTACCTTTCTGCACATATTGAATTGAGCGGTCGCTACCTTAGCGTTTGGCGCTTTGGTGGGTCGGACGATCCAGAAACCGCGCTGAACAAAGCCCGTAGGCACGCACAGCGTGCGTTAGAACTGGATCAATCGGACTATCGCGTTCAACACCGCTTGGGCCAGCTACATTTGTTTGCTGACCACGATCATCAACTTGCATACCAGGCATTTCAGCGGGCAATACGGGAGAACTCCAATGATCCTGAGGTTCTATATGGTATGGGCTTTCTACGGTCGCTTATGGGTGAGCCAGCCGAAGCGATTGAGTGGAACAACAAGGCAAAAAAGGTCAATCCGCGTTATCCCGGCTGGTACAATTTTAACGCGGCCCTTTCTCATTTCCTCATCAGAGATTACGAACAGGCAATTCTGCTGGCAAAAACCGGTATCTCAACTTATCCAAAGTCGCTTCCTCCGCGCCGTATCTTGGTCGCAACCCTTGCTGAAATGGGACGTCTGGAAGATGCACAGGTTGAAGCAAAGAAATTACTCGAAATCCGGCCGGACTTCCGTGTTTCTACACACAGAAACACACCCTTTATGCATACTGAGGACCAGGACCGGTATTTTGGTGCGATGGTTGCTGGTGGATTGCCCGAATAGAAAGATTTTCATATCCCCGGATACTGGCTTTATGCGCGGTTTCCACTTTTGGTAGCATCGTTGCATGAACGGACCAATCCGCTCCTCGGGATCAACAAAGTTCGCTGATGAATGTCTGGTTTGGGCTGCGACCAGCCAACCATGTAAACCGCAGAAAACGGCAATATTGTCTGACATCAGCACCTTTGGGCCTGATTGAAGGATTTGCATATCAGAGTCTGAAGCACTATTGTTTAAAAGTTGGTATTGCGATCTCAAATTTGTTGAAACGCAAGATCAGACGATCACCTTGCGCGCACCCAGCAAGTTCATCGCGCAGTATATTCAGTCTCACCATTTGAAACCTTTGCTTGGAGCGATCCAGCTCGAGTTTGGGCGAATTCACAAAGTGTGTCTGCTCGGCTAACAATCCGGTTTTGAAGCTCGCGCGCTGTGCCTTGAGACCACCGAAGTTGCTGATTTCAACCGTTGAGTTCGGCCTCGAACACCCCAATGGTTTTCAGGATGTCATCAAACAAGGGGGTATCCCCCATGATCATTTCTTGCATCCCCACATAGTCCCGGCGCAGCGCTGCTTTCAGCTCAGGGTTTGGTAGCAATCTTAGAGATCCGGGCCTGGCATTCTCGTAGTTAGCCCAAGCCGCTTTGAAGAAGACGGACTTATGGTGTGCAACCTGATCCAGCAAGCCGATCTGTTCGATCGCGCGAGAATGGGACTCGTGTGTGATCAACTGAGCCATGTCGTAATAGTGGCGCGACATACGGTCAGCCAGAGGTTTGGTGATGTCCTGATGATAGAGCATATGCAGGATCGTGGCTTTTTCCCAGAATGTGCGTTCAACACCCAAGACCTTCACATCAATGTCGCCCGCTCCCACAAGGTCTGGAAAGGCCTGATGCACATAAGGTGATATCCTGCGGGACTCGGCTGGTAGGTGAACGCCACGGGCGCCAAACTCGAACCGCACTACCGGCTGGATGTAGCCGCTGGCCGCACTTGTCTCGGATGGATAGGCGAAAAGCAAGGTTTGTGCATCATTAGGATCGACCGACAGGGAAAAGTGCTGATCCAGCGCAGTGCCAAACTTGATCTTGGTTTCTTTCAGAAGCGGTCCTGAGACTACTTTGGTGGCTGTATCCTGAAGTTCCTGCAGCAGTTGCTTTTGTTTTTTACCGGAAAGGGCAGGGTGGTCGGGGTCACGTGCGCCCTCGAAACCGAGCTGTGCCCGGTCGAGAGACAGATCCACGTCTTCTGAGAACCGATGGATTATGTCATAGGCCTTGGATAGCGATGTCCCGCCCTTGAAGATCATGTGAGCGCCAAAAGAGGGCAGGGCGAATAGATGTTTCAGTGACCAACAGACCCAGAAATCCTTCTCGACGATTGCTTTGGACAAACCAAGCTGTGCGGCCGTTTCCTGAAACGCTTCTTCACGGTTCTTTGGAGTATCGTTGGCAAACTGGTCCACGATCAGTTCCGCGCCACGATTTGCTGCACTACCGGATGCATCCAAGCCGGAACATATCTGCTTTGTTTTGCAAGCAATGCCCGGTCCTTACCATCCAGATTGCGCGCCAGCGTGTCGACAACCCGGCTATCCACCCGGTTTTTGCCGACATAGCGTAACGCCTGAAATACGGCGCCGGTTTTCTGGCCTGCACCAACTAGTGTTTTGGATGATGCATTCCGGAACTGGATGACTTGTCGACCGACTTTCTTGGTGCGGGTCGGGCCGTCGGTCATATAAATCGGCTTAGACGGCACTTGGGTCGACAGCCCCAACTGGTTGGCTGCCATGGCAGGGGAGGGCTGTAGAACCTGATTGTCTTTGCGTGCAATCGCTTTGGCAATGTCATCGGCTGACGGAGACAACAGCCCTAATCGGGCGCTCTTTCTCGGATAGTCATAAAGCCCACGCGTTAACCGTCGGATCATCCCTTGATCCGCCAAACGCGACAATGCCTGATCCACGCTTGCGCGGGAGCCAATATCCAGAAAGTCGGTTGGTGCAAAGATTGCCCCCCGGCCTTTTCCGATGATGCGTTGTTTAATTGATGAAGTGATCATAGTTTTCTCCTTGTCAGAAAATATAGTATTTTTTTCTGACATTCAAGTTAGAAGAAAGCTGAGGTGATTGCGTAAGTCCGGCGGAATGCAGTCATTCGCTGCAGGTGCAAAGTGAACTCACGCAAGTAGCAAAAGCGGCCATTCTAGCCTATGAGGCGCGAAAAATAGGCTCAATTGCCTGTTTCAGATTTAAAAGCTCAGAATGAAGCGAGATCAACAAATGACCGCCTGAACAAGCCACTTCATGAGGCAAAGATATCGGCGATACGCTAGGTAGAGTCCTCAAAATACTCCAGGCTCTCTTCGAGGAAAGTCTCTTCAACGCTCAATGTCCGAGAAGTTAGTTGTTGTTCGTTCGAGTACCGGAATAGCGTTTCAAGCGTTTGGCGGTTCTTCTCCATGCCATATGGATAGAAATTTCGTCCCATCAGCGCGCGGGTGTTCTCAAGCTCTTGGCTGTACCAGGGCAGCATGTCCGTGGCCCATGTCAGGCGATCCTTGATCTTGTCAAATTTCTCCCGCTTGGCGATATGCTGGCAGAAGCCCTTACATTGGGAGACTTTTTTACCAGGTTCACACAAGCGGTTTCCAAAGAATCCAATGCCGTTACGCAATCCCTCTTTGTCGAAGGAGAGCACGCGTATTTCAGTGCCAAAAGGAACTTCCAAATTTCGGTTTCTCCCAGCCAAACCGATGCGTTTCTGACGAGTATTTGGATATCCCTGTTGCACCGTGTCCTGGATTTCAGGTGGGACCCCAACCAGGTCATTCTTCGCGTCAGTGACCCGGATGCGCTGCCCGGTCAGTTTCACGGCGTTCGGGCTATCAAGTGCAATCCTCAAGGTTTTTCGATCAGGTTTCCCTCCAGCTGGTTAAATTACAGATTACGACCAGAGGCACTGGAGAACCCGCCAGACTACAGGGTTATGGATGAGGATCTGGCCGCCCCGCAGGATTTCCTTGCGGGACTGGAAGGCCTGATCAGGGTCCATCTTGCGGATTCAGGATTTGGTGTGGATGAGCTTGCGGACCTTTGCGGTTTTCATCAGGAAACACTGAACAACCGGCTGAAACCTTACGGTCAAACGTCATCCCAAGTGATCGCGCGCATTAAGCAGGAAGAAGCCGAACGCCTGCTAGCAAAAGACAATAAATCCGTTGGCGAGACAGCGCAAAGGCTTGGCTATGCCGACCCAACCGCCTTCTCCAGAGCATTTCGTAAATGGACGGGCGTATCTCCGGCAGCCTACAAGAAATCAAACCGGAAGGACTAGCATTGCTCCTGAACATCGCCATCGGTCTTCTATCTGCATTTTTTCTCTTTGCTTCATCCATCAAGATTTTTGGGTGGCAAAAGAAGGTCTTTGAAATCCAGTTGGGCATGTTCGAAAGTTACGGCCTCAACAGGCAGATCATGTTCATCGTCGGTTGCGGGGAACTTTTCGGGGCAACCGCCATCTGGTTTCAATCGTCCTGGATCGGGCCGCTAGGAGCACTAGCGTTGCTCTGCACATCTGTCGGAGCGATATTCTGCCATCTAGTGTTCGATACCTGGAAGCAGAGTATACCGGCGACGATAACAGGGACACTTGCGGCTCTTGTTTTGAACGCTGGGTATTCGAAACTTCTAAACGTGCTGTAACGACAGCCACCCGACCGATGCCAGGCAGCCCCAGGACAGCGATGGAACGTGCACAACGGGCCTTTATTCTCGACTTTGCAAAGTCCGCTTGCTGCGCTACCCGAAACACGGTGTGCTTGTCGGAATAGAAGGCAACAGGGCGACCGTAATCAGCTAGGTAGCCTTCAAGCGCTTCGAAATAGCTGAAGGTGCTTTCCGACTTCACGAACCGCAGCTGCATCAATGTGCTGGTCGCATCGTCGATGCAGACCAGCCGCGTGCAGGGCGGGGCGCGATCTTCGAACCAGCGGTGGTCAGATCCGTCGATCTGGATGAGCTCGCCGAAGCATTCCCGGCGCAAGCGCGGCTGGTGGAACGTCCAGCGTTGTTTGCGAGATAGCCAGATTCCATCTGCCTGCATCCATTTGCGCAGCGTCTCGCGCGAAACTTTCAGATCATGATGTTCCAACAACATCTCAGCTGCCAGTGTCGGGCCAAAATCAGCGTATCGCTCTTTGACGAGTGCCAGGGCAAATTCTCGAACGGCCGGATCAATACGATTGTTGGATCTACGGTCGCGCGGCTTGTGACGCAGCGCAGCTGGACCATCAGTCTGGAAAACCCTGAGCAAACGGTGAACTTGTCTGCGGCTCAAGTTCAGAACATTTGCGGCGGAAACTACCGTCATTCGGCCTTGGGAAACCTGGCTCAGCACTTCTATTCGATTAAGCTCGCGCTCGCTCATGACAACCAATCCCACCGTCACACTCCAATCCTGCCTGCTCGACAGGGAAGTGTGACACTTCTACTTTGATAATGTGGGACATCTTAACTTTGCGGCTTCAGGTATTCTCCTGATAATCTAAATTATGTTAAATGCTTAAGAGATATACACCATGCAGGCCGCCCAATGTTTCTGCGCAAGTTTCTATCTCAGGCGGCCTCCTAAAACCGGGTCGAATGACCCCAGCTCCAAAGTATCGAGGCGTAGGAAGAACTAGCCGAGTACATTCTCGCCGGCGGTTTCAGGAGCGCCACTGATACTGTACTCACGGCGATGCTTTGAGGTCAGGATTCACCAACTCCAATTCACTTTCATTTCGACGAGGATACGTCGCCCATCACCGAAATCCTTCGGACGTGCGTCACATGGATCTTCAGACCTGCTATCATAGTAACAACTGCTGGGAACAAACCCCGGGACACGGGCGCGCTCAAGTGACATCAAAGTGTCTTCGTGAGGTCTGCTGAGGCCCTGGCGGAAACTTGCGCCAGTCTCCAGGTTGTGTCGCAGCCAATATCCGATTTCGGCTTTTTTGCCTGATTTCACATAAGCGTCTATGAGGGGTGCTGGCAGACTGGTGCAATCGGCAAGAATTTTGGTGAACGAAGCTGTCCAATCATCGTTCTCTTCGGACGATTCAGGATGCGAACCCCAGCCCAGATGCTTTGACGTATCGAGACGTTCCGACGCGATCCATTCGAGTTCGATCGATTCATCGCCCAAATCGTCATAGGGAGCGATCTCATCATAGATTAGATCATACAGGGCGTTTGTAATTTCATCGAGCGTTGCGCCCGATTGGACGTTCAGTTGTGCCTCATCGAACAAGACGAATTTTGGCGTGTTTGGGTTACCCATCGATTTACTCCGTGTATACAAGTGGTTAGGGGTGATTGCAAAGACATGCTCTTTGCTGCAGAAAGAAAGTTGGTGTGTTTGGATTTTCCGGAAATCGATTTCGAAAAAAATTCAACTTTTTTGAACGTGGTCTTACTGGCGGCCACATCGCGCAGATGACGCAACTGGAAGATTGCAGGAATAGGAAAACGAACTGACCAATCACTGGACCTCACAAAAACGGGGTCAGGTGAATGATCAGTTCGCGCGTCTCCATCCCTGTCATCCGATCATCAGACAGAACCTCTGATCCGGATCGCAGAAACATCAGACCAATGGCGGGGTTGTCCAAATTCGACCAACCCAAAAAGGCGTCAACGGGCAGCTTTAGATCGAGCAACCCCCATCTTCATCCACTTGGGCGATTTCGCTTTCTGAAAAGGTCTCGCCAATCTTGAGCATTGCGTCTAACGCGGTATCCAGTCGATCGGTCATCTCAGACGGATCATCCGGCAAACTGTGATTGGGGGGCATGGTAGGCGACTGTTGTAAATCGGATAGCCATTCAATTTTTTTCATGTCTTTTCCAAGAGTTGCCCCTTGTGCTTTCGCCTTTGAGCGATAAATGGGGGCATGGGGGAGGATTTTTTGAACCGTCGTAGGTGAGGTTCAAAAAATCCTCCCCCATACTCCATTTAGACCTCAGTAACTTCTGATGCTTCTTTAGCAGAGCAGCAGATCGCAGATTGCTGTTCAGGTTTGTTCAAAATTCTAGATCCGTGGGCCCGATCGCCCGAGGAGGCGATCAAGCTAACGTCGATCGAACTCCGGCGCGTCAGAAATCAGTGTATCTTCCTTGGCGATATCCAGCAGCCACTCGCTAGCGACCTCGGCGTCTTACCAGGAACTAAGTATCGTAGAGCAGCGTAGACTATGGATCTCTTCGGACTTAGATCCCCTGTCAGATGAGCCCCATATACCAGGCGTGCAAACCAGCCAGGCCTTTACAAAAACCTACAGCCGCTCAAGCTAAGCCAGACCGACTTCAATCGGCCAAGACCGGAGAGGCTCGAGCTCGAAGGTGCAAAAACAATGAAGAGGTTCATTAGCCAGACACCAGTTCATTCAGCAAATGATACGGTGCTGTTTCTCGGAACTCGGATACGAGATCAGGATCTTCAATCCGACCCCGTCCAGCGGTCTCGAGCAGATGACGTACATAGACGAACCCGGCGATTGTCGCGCCGACGCCTGCGATGTTCAGCGCGATTTCTAATACCGTCATCTAACCCCCTACTATGAAAATGCACGTGTGCATAATTCTCTGGTTGCACTATGTCCGTATGGTTTTGCCAAGACGTTTAAAGTATCATAGATGCATGACACGGGAACACGAAATCTGGGCGGGCGAGCTCATGGCGAAGATGGCATATCCTGGTTTGCCCCCAACGGGTGGTCCGGTTTGATTGTTAGTGCATCGTGGCCGTTTGGTCCATCGGCACGATGCTTTCCGGAGCAGGCGGTCGATATCCCAGTGAGCTGT
>NZ_JBXWRL010000068.1:0-18961 GCF_059612885.1 Ruegeria sp. YKSD179
GTTTTGTGACGAGGAATAACGATGGGGAAAAGTGTTTCCGAACCCAGCGACGTCGGTTTCCCAAGGCTGGTCATCGCGTTCAGCAAAGAGGTATGTCTCCTTCGGGTGCATCAACTCCCAGGAGGCTCCTTCAAATGATGCACTCGGGGTCGCATCATTCCAGGCTAACACCCAATCTGGATATGCGTCGTAATAGTAAGAACTGGTAACAAAACGATTAGCGGATTTTGAGAACCAAAAGGCTTTGCCACTTTGCCCCGCCATTGTGATTGCCCCTCGGTCCTTGATCGAAACGCCAAAGACCTTGGCCGCGCCAGCAGTCGATGCGCTCAACTCATCTGAAAACGTGGTCACAAGCAACGCACGGGGCGACCGCCCATCTGTACCTGCCGCCGCCTGTGTCGGGTCGATCTCGATTTCGTCATTGACACCAGCACCTTCTCCCAACAGCGGTGCCGTTTGGTCCTCGACGTTGTAGACAACGCGATCCAAGGTTCTGTCGAACCAGATATTACCGACCATTCCATGTACGGCCGGCGTAGCGCCAGTGGCTAACGTAGCGTGGCCTACTACTGTCTCGGTATTTGCGTGACAGTGGTGGGCATCGACATAGTGCAGGCCATTTTCAAGCAGATACTTAAGACCACCTTCACCAAGATTTCCAACGTACCGAGTAGGAAGATCTCCGCGCAGAGCATCAACGGTTAGCTGCAAGACCAAACGTGGGGCATCTTGCGTATAGGCTGGCGCTACCGTAACCAACCATGATGCCAGAGCAGCCTTAAATGTTTTGGTCATAACTTGTTCTCCTCGCCTCAATCGCGCGGAATGCGGCACGCTAGCTTATTTTCGCTTGATGACATCCTCCATCAAGTTCGATCAGCAAGGCAAGAAGCGATGTGCCTGTCATTGGATTCTAGTCAGAGTATTCGGGTACAATCGAACAGCAACTCAATTCGAGACGCGGCGATTGACGAATAATCACTTGATCTAGTTTTACGGCAAAGCAGGCAAAACCAAGCTCACTCCCATCACTGACAACATCGCAATGATTGCACTACGAAACAAAGTTTCAGACAGGCGATGACGTATCTTGCCACCTATAGTTAACCCAATGAACACAAAACCCAACCCGAGGACCGAGATCAAAAAGTCATCCTGCGAAAACAGGCCCAATTGCCCAAGGCCCATTGCCATAACAAAACTGGACAATGTGAACGAACAGTTGAGCGCTTGAATAAACAAATTCCGTTCAAGGTGCAGCATCATCAGAAATGGAACAACTGGCATTACCTGCGAGCCTGTTACGCCGTTGATAAGACCCGTCAGACAGCCGGATAAAGGCGCCAACGGACGCTCAAACCCGGCAGGAAGAAGCAGATCGGGTTTGGCAAACGTGAAGGCACACCACAACAGAAGAACAATCCCCAAGACCGCTCCTGCTTGTACCCCTTCAATCCGTGACAAAGCCCATAGTCCCGCGCCCAGACCTGGGAAAAGCGCAATCAGCATCGGCCAAAATCGCCGAACAGTTTCCCGAAAATGACCCGCTTGTCTCATCACTACAAGGTTGGAACATACCGATGGGATAATGACCAACGGAAGTGCGTCTTTCAATCCGACGACAAGTGCAAGAATAGGTAGGCAAGTTGTCGAAAACCCGAGCCCAGTAATGCCTTTCGCCGTAGCGGCAAACACATAGGTTGCGAGGATCGCGGCGGCGTGCCCAGCCGAAAGTTCAAGAAATATGCTCGGCAAGATACTCCATCGCGGCCTGAGCGCCGCCCTTCTTGTGCGCCACTCCGGCGCGCATCAAACCCATCTCGACACCACACAAAGTACCCATAAGCATTAGATCGTTGAAATCCCCAAGGTGTCCGATCCGAAATACGCGGTCTGCCACTTTGTTCAGACCAGTACCCAAAGACATATCGAAACTGTCTAAAATTTCCGCCCGCAGATGATCCGCGCCCTTGTTGTCCGGCATGAGAACGGCCGTCAGGCTGTTTGAACGTTCTTCTGCGTTGACGGCAAGTATCTCTAGCCCCCAGGTTTCTACCGCCAGTCGAGTTGAATTGGCGTGTCGCGCATGACGGGAAAAAACGGCTTCCAATCCCTCCTCTGCCAACATATCCAGCGCCTCGCGTAAGCCGTACAGCAGGGTCGTTGCTGGCGTATAAGGGAAAAAGCCCTTCTCATTGGGTCCGGCCATATCCCTCCAGTCCCAATACGACCTGCGGTCACCGCCTGCTTTGCACGCGGCCCAAGCCTTGTCTGAAATGGCATTGAAAGACAGTCCTGGGGGTAACATTAATCCTTTCTGCGAACCTGCCACTACAACATCAACGCCCCAAGCATCCGTTTGAAAATCAATAGAGCCCAGTGAGGAAATCGTATCAACCATCAGCAAAGCTGGATGACTTGCCGCGTCAATCGCAGCCCGCACCGCCGCGATGTCTGACGTAATACCAGTAGCCGTATCATTATGAACCACGCACACAGCTTTGATCTGGTGTCGGCTATCTGCAACAAGTTGAGCACCAATTGCATCAGCATTTGCACCCGTCCGCCAATCTCCTTGCATGAACACTGGATCAAATCCCAGCTTTGCGGCCATGTTCTTCCATAAAGTTGCAAATTGGCCGGTTTCATACATCAAAACCTTATCGCCGGGCGCCAGAACATTGACCAGCGCGGCTTCCCAGGCGCCTGTCCCCGAAGCGGGATAAATCACTACCCGGTTGCGCGTTTTGAATACGGTTTTCAGGTCGTCAAGCAGACTAAGACCAAGCTCTGCGAATTCAGGACCGCGGTGATCTATGACAGCCCGATGCATCGCTCGCAGAACACGGTCTGGGGTATTAGTTGGCCCAGGAATTTGAAGAAAATGACGTCCTGCTCGCATGTGCTGTGCCTTTAAAAGTTGCGCTTGCTTTCTACAAGGGTGAGGGTGAGGTCGGTGAAGGTCAAGTTTGAATGCCAGATTACAACAGATTGAAAAGTAGAGTTGAAGGTCAGGTTCTGACCTCTCGTTTTGATCGCGGGCGCTATGCCACAGATGCGTCGATCTACCAGATCATGCCGCGCGCAATACTCGTGCCAAAGACATGGGGGGATGTCGAAGCAGCACTGGACTTTGCAAAGTCAGAAGGCATTGCCATGTTGCCGCGCGGTGGCGGGACATCGCAATCAGGGCAAACTGTGAATGACGCGCTTGTGATCGATTTCAGTCGACATCTCAAAAAAGTTCTGAGTTATGACCCAGAGACCGGCCGGATAAAGGTACAGCCCGGGCTGGTCCTCGACGATCTGAACCGTCGATTAAAGGCGGACGGTTGGTGGTATCCGGTCGACGTATCCACCGCTTCTCGCGCCACCCTTGGCGGTATGGCGGCAAACAACTCCTGTGGCTCCCGTTCTATCCGTTACGGAAAGATGCAAGATAATGTCCGGAGCTTGGAGGCAATGCTTGCTAACGGCGATCTACGTCGATTTGAAAACGCGCGACCTGATCAACCTCTCGACGCCGATATGCTGGCGCTGGCTGCGCGCGAAAAGGCTGAAATTAAAGAACGCTTCCCATCAGTCCTCAGGCGCGTGGGCGGTTACAATATCGATGCGCTTTTGGGTGACAATCCGGATATGGCGCAGCTCTTGGTTGGCTCGGAAGGCACACTTGCGATCACCAAATCACTTGATCTGAGGCTATCTCCAATCTTGAGGACCAAAACGCTGGGCGTGTGCCATTTCCCTACATTTCATGCGGCAATGGATGCGGCCCAACACATTGTCAAACTTGGTCCCGTGGCCGTCGAGTTAGTCGATCACAATATGATCCGACTGGGCCGGGATATCGCGCAATTCCGTCCCATCGTCGACAGTTTCGTTCGCGGAGAACCCCAAGCTATCCTACTTGTCGAGTTTGCCGAAACACCGGAGGAAAACCGCCGCCGCCTAACGGCATTGGGCGATCTGATGGCTGAACTGGGCTATCGGTGGGACGATCCGGGTAAACATGAAGGCGGAGTCATAGAGGCAGAGGATCCGGCATTTCAGGCGCGCATCTGGGGTGTGCGCACGCAGGGATTGAACATCATGATGTCTATGCGGAGCGAGGGAAAACCGGTGTCCTTCGTAGAAGATTGCGCTGTCCCGCTGGACCATCTGGCAGATTTCACAAGTCGGCTGACGGATGTGTTCCACAAACACGGTACAGATGGGACTTGGTACGCCCATGCTTCGGTCGGGCTTTTGCATGTTCGGCCTGTCCTGAACCTGCGGCAAAACTTGGGCCTTCGCCAGTTGCGCGCTATTGCCGAAGAAGCGTTTGATCTTGTGGCCGCTTATAAGGGATCGCACTCGGGTGAGCACGGAGACGGCATTGTAAGGTCTGAATTTCACGAGCGAATGTACGGGCCGCGTATGGTGCGCATATTTGAGCAAATCAAGGATAGATTTGACCCAGACGGGATGCTGAACCCTGGCAAGATTGTTCGCGCGCCCAAGATGGATGACCGCAGCTTGATGCGTTGGCCCGAAGGCTACGCACAACAAAGCCTGACCACGGTATTTGACTGGTCGAATTGGCCGGATGGGTTGAGCGGCGCGGCCGAAATGTGCAACAACAATGGGGCCTGCCGCAAAAGCACGGGCGGGGTCATGTGCCCGTCATTTCGGGTTACAGGACTTGAAAAAGACCTTACGCGAGGCCGCGCAAACGTATTGCGTTTGGCGTTGACGGGGCAACTTGGGCCTGACGCTTTTGCATCAGATCAGATGGCGGACTCCATGCAATTGTGTGTAGGTTGCAAAGCCTGCAAATCTGAATGTCCGATGTCGGTTGACATGGCCAAAATGAAAACCGAGGTGCAAGCAGCGCGCATTGCCCAACACGGGCTCAGGTTACGCGACCGTATCATCGCCTATTTGCCGCGTTTGGCTCCGTTTGCGGCAAAGACAAGACCAATTGCAAACAATTTCAGTAGGTTTGCAAGTTTTGCAGGCTTTAGCAGAACCAGCCAACTGCCCAAGTTTCACGCTCCTTTCAAAGGAAAATCGGACGGTGACGTCCTGCTGTTCTCGGATACATTCAATTGCCACTTCGATCCTGAGACCTTGCACGCCGCGCAACGCGTGATCGAGCGTTCGGGGCGCAGTGTCGGTGTTCTGTCTGCCCCAGGACGAAGGCTATGTTGCGGGCGCACCTTCCTTTCAGCAGGTCTGACCGACAAAGCCATAGCTGAATTGAACCGCACGACGGAAGTTATTCGCGCCGCGTTGGAAAAGGGAAAAACCATAGTGGGGCTGGAACCATCGTGCACCCTGACGTTTCGCGATGAGGCGGTGAACCTTATTCCGAACTGGACCGAAGAAATGGGTGCGCAGATTTTGACCTTTGCCGAGTATGTAAAACAGAACCCGCCGGTAGGACTTGAATTGCCGGGCTTGCAGGTATTTGTGCATGGGCATTGTCATCAAAAAGCATTCGGTGTTGCACAAGAAACTGTAGACGTATTAAACGCTATTGAAGGCGCACAAGCACAGATGATTGACAGTTCGTGTTGCGGCATGGCCGGGCCTTTTGGGTATCAGACGGAAACAGAAGAGGTATCCCGTCAAATGGCTGAGTTGTCACTCGCTCCGGCGATCCGCGCGTCCTCGGAAAAATCGCTAATTGTCGCTGACGGATTTTCCTGCCGCTGCCAGATCAGAGATGTGACACACCGTAATGCAAACAGTCTTGCTGTTGTTCTGGATCAGGCTTTAACCCGATGATGGCAGCCATTGCCGATCTCATCCAGAATTTCGATCTGGTGCAATCCGCGCAACTGATCGCAATTTTTCTTTTCGCGGCAATCGTGAAAGGTTTCTTGGGTATTGGGCTGCCTGCTGCGTCAATGGCCTTTCTGACACTTGTCATGCCCCCAACCGAGGCGATTCCGCTGCTTTGGTTGTCTATTCTCGCAACAAACTCCCTGCAGTTCGCGCGCGCACCTAACAAATGGGACATTGCAAGAGAATACTGGCTTTTCGCTTTGGCGATCATGGTTTGTATCTTTGTGACTTCAATGTTTATTTCGGATTACCCCACCAGCCTTCTGACGGTCGCTATTGGCGTTGCCATGGTCCTTTTCTCGCTAAACCTGTTGCTTGGGATAAAATTAAGGATCGGCCCAGGGCGCGGCTGGCACCTGGGCTTTGGCGTGCTGTCAGGAACACTGGGCGGTATAAGCTCGATCTGGTCACCGACTGTAGCGATGTATCTGGTGGCGCGTGACGTCTCCAAAGAACGGTTCATCGGTACGACTGGCTTTTTATTTTTGGCTGGCGTGCTGCCACTGGGTGCCGGACAAGTGGTTGCCGGTATCCTCACTTTTCCGATGTTGCTGAAATCAGCACTCGCCCTCTGTGTAGTCCTAGTTGGCTTTCGAATTGGTGAGATGTTACGCGACCGGGTCAGCCAAGAACTGTTTCGCAAGGCGGTTCTCACGGCCTTTTTGTTAATGGGACTAAGGCTAATCGCAAACGGTCTTAGTTAAGGTCCGTAAAGCAAATCGTTCAGATAAAGCCGCTGAATTTTGCCGGATGGGCCCTTGGGCAGTTCATCCAGAATATGCACTTGTTCAGGTGCCTTGAACTTACCGACTCGTTCTTCGCAAAGTAATCGCAGTTCTTCACCCGTGGCAGTGGAAGCCTCGCTTAGACGCACCGCTGCTTCGACGCGTTCGCCATACTGGGCACACGGTCGCGCGAACGCAGCGGCTTCGACCACATCAGGGTGCTCATACAACGCCTCGTCTATTTCACGCGGCGCAATGTTTTCGCCCCCTTTGATGATCAGCTCTTTCAAACGCCCTGTTACAAACACATACCCATCGGCGTCCATGCGTCCTAAGTCACCTGTGCGAAGCCAATCCCCGTGAAACGCGGCTTTGGTGGCTTCGGGGTTCTTGAGATATTCCTTCATAACATTGGGGCCGCGGATCTGGATTTCGCCTTCGGCGCCGCGCGCACATTCGGTGCCGACATCATCGGCTATCCGTGCCTCATTACTGATCGCCTTACCTGCAGAACCGATTTTGTGAAGTTGGGGATCCAGCGGATTAACAAGGCATTGCGCAGCGGTTTCGGTCAGACCCAAAGACTCCACGATTGCAAGGCCGAAACGGTCCTGAAATCCGCGCTGGGTTTCAACAGCAAGCGCGGAGGAGGCCGAGCGGGCAAAACGGAGCCGCCTCTTGAGCACCGGACTAGGTTCGGCTTGGCCATGTAGCAGATGGCTGATGATCGTGGGAACAACTGAGAACCAAGTGATACCACCAGTCTCGGCCTGGTTCCAAAATTTGCTGGCCGAAAACCGCGACACCATGGCGAGCGATCCTCCGGACACCAGACTGCCGATAACCGACACGCACAACCCATTGATGTGATAAAATGGCAGGACGCCCATACCGCGATCCTGAGAGGATAACTCATGGGCCACGCTCACGGTCCATCCCCCTGCCAACAAGCTGGATTGTGTATGTACGACTCCCTTAGGACGACCCGTAGTGCCAGAGGTGTACATCAAAAGTGCATCATCGGATGCCTCAACTTCATGCAACGCTTCACTGGCACCGCTGGGCGTATAACGATGCAAATTGTCAGGACGCACCTTTCTGTACATTTCAATCTGGCTATCATGCACGAAAGCCACCCGGGCTTCGGAATGTTCCATCGCATAACCCAACGCGTCGGGACCCGCCGCGAGATTGAGCATGGTCGCGCGAAACCCACCATAGAGAGCCGCATATAGCGCCTTTACACCTTCCAACCCATTTGGGTGCATCACAGCAACGCTCTCACCCTTGGCTATACCCTGCGCGGTCAGATCACCCGCGACCTTTGCCGCATGCTCCCTTAACGCGGGCCAGTGCAAAACTTCGTCAGTTTCGGGAAATATGAAAGCAGTGCCACCTGCCTCGGCGCGCGCATCAAGCCAGTCGCGTACGGATCCGGCTGGCGGGGTATTCCTGTCGAACTTCATTGTCCTGCTGCATTCCAATACTCTTCGAAAATCTCCTCCAGACTTGGCTCGCGCGCCGGAATTTCGCGAATGATTTTCGTTGATTGCAGAAAGTGGCGATAGTTGACGTTTTCATTCACCGAGTTCCCGCCCCATGTCCCACACCCCATGCTGAGCGAAAACGGCATGCCGTTGGTGAATGATCCGCCCGTCGCAAAAGTGTGCGCCTGATTGACAATAACGCGGCTTGTGGGAATTGCATTGGCCAGTATCGCAGCTCGACTGTCCTCTGCCGAGTGAAGGCCGACTGAATGGCCCGCGCCCTGATACATCTGAATGGTGCGCGTGACCTCGACAGCGGTTTCGAAATCTGGCGCGCGGTAAAGCGCCAGTACTCGGCTTAGCTTTTCTCCAGACAAAGGATGATCGGGGCCGATGCCGGATGTTGGAACGACGATGTATTCTGTCCCCTCGGGAACATCCAAATTCAACGCAGCGATCATCTTGTCCGCATCTTGCGCGATTACAGACCTGTTCAGATGCCCACCGGGCCATAGTTTTTCGACGATTCCTTTTTCGTCATCCACGAGCGTTCCGCCTGCCCTAGCCATAGCGGAGATAAATTCGTCATAGACCGCGTCCACGACGACGACGGCATTCTCTGATGAACAGGATGTGGCGTTGTCAAAGCATTTGGACGCGCGGATTTTCTCGGCAGCATCGGCGAGGTCTGCCGTCTCATCAACTATTACGGTGACATTGCCTGCGCCTACTGCAACTGCCGGGGTTCCGGCCGTCTGGGCGCGATGCACGTTGTTCTGGCTGCCTGTCGCGACAATCATGTCGCAAAGTTCCATTAAAGTTTGGGTTTTTTCCTTGGATCCAGGCGCAGGGATCATTTGCACAAGATCCGGGTCTTCACCGATTTTGTTGAATTCAGCGTGGACATATTGGATCAACCGTTCCGCGCAGGCGACACCCTTGGGTGACGGCGCTACGACAATCGAATTGCCGCATTTCAACGCGTTAATAATGTTATTGGCAGGTGTGGCTGCAGGGTTGGTTGAAGGTACGATCGCACCGACAACACCCTTGGCCCGGGCTATTTTGGTAATCCCCGTCGAAGGATCATCCGACATGACTCCATAAGTAACCGCCCCTTGGATATCTCGCATGAGCCCAAGGGTCTTACGGTGGTTTTTGGTGATCTTGTCCGGCACATTGCCAAGGCCCGTGGTTTTTACCGCCAGTTCGGCAAGCTCTCGATTCCGCGTCGGTTCCATGATTGCCCATGCAGCGGCTTGCGCGGCTCGATCATAACGTTCCTGAGAGCCATTTGCCTCATATCGCACCTGAGCATTACGTGACCGCTTTATGATGGTTTCAACAAGGCTTTCGCTCATGCCTGCGTCCTCCTAGCGCTTACAAGCGACTTACACTGACTTTTGTGTCGTTGTAAAAGCACGGTAGATACTGGTGGCCAACGTTAAAACTCCAGCGAAGATCAAGACAGCGCAGATCGGACGCGAGAAATAAGTACCCAAATCGTAATGCACCATCTGCAAACCTTGCGCAAAGTTCTGTTCGCCGATCTTGCCAAGGATCAGCCCCAATACGATTCCGGGGATAGAAAACCCTGACCGGCGAAGCAAATATCCAATGATACCAGCAAGAAACATCACCATTACGTCCAAAACCAGTCCACGGCTGATGTAGGCTCCGACAGTTGCCAGGATCAATATCAACGGAGCCAGGAACTGAAATGGAATTTTCAAAAGGTTGAGAATCGTCTTTGTCTCGACCAGCCCAATTATCAAGATCGAAAGATTGGCATAGAACATGGCTGCGAAAACGATCCAGATTAGGTCCGGCGACATCATGAACACTAAAGGTCCTGGCTGAAGGTCGTGCATCTGGAAAACCGCGACCATCATCGCAGTAAGCGCTCCGCCCGGAAGACCCAACGCCAGAAGCGGGATCATTGCTGCGCCCGTTGCTGCGTTGTTCGCCGTTTCCGCCGAAATAACGCCTTCTAGCTTTCCTTTGCCGAACTCTTCTTGGTTTTTCGACCATCGCACAGCTTCGCCATAGCTCATGAAGGCCGCCAAAGTTGCACCGATGCCAGGCAAGATTCCGCAGAAAAAGCCGACAACAATTGATCGTAATACTGCAATCTTGTGCATCCAAAGCTCAAGAAACGACGGAAACGACATGCTGACCTTTGGCGCCTTGTACTTGCCGCTTGCCTTCTTTTCGGCCTGCACAAAAATCTCGGAGACAGCGAAAAACCCCAATATTGCAGGCACGAAGGCAATGCCAGCAGCCAAATCTGTCAGACCAAAATTATAGCGATTGATGCCACCCACTGGATCTTGTCCGATTGTGGCTATCAAAAGTCCGATTAGGACCGACATCCAACCCTTCCAAATGGTGCGCGCACCAACCGATGAAGCGACAGCCAGACCGAAAAAGACCAGCGCGAAGATCTCTGGCGGGCCGATATTGCGGATCGCCCAGTTCGCAAGCGGCTCCGTAGCCGCCATCATAACCAAGGCTGAAGCAACCCCACCGATGGCAGAACAAAGCACAGCGGCACCAACCGCTTTCCCAGATTGTCCTTTTTGGGTCATGGGATAGCCGTCAAAGGCGGTTGGCGCATTCTCCGGTGCACCGGGAATGTTGAAAAGTATTGCAGTGATAGCGCCGCCATAGGTCCCGGTGCAGTAGATAACGGCAAAAAGCATCACCCCTTGAGCTGGCTCAAGCCCCGCCGTGAAAGGTAGAAGGATAGCCGCCAAGGTAAGCATGCTGACGCCCGGGATGGCGCCAAAAAGCATACCTCCGATGACACCGAAGACGAAGATACCAATGGTAAACGGGTCACCAAAAAGCGCTGAGGTTCCAGCCAGAAAGTTCTCGATCATTGTCTGGTCACAGCCCCTGTAGCTTGGCGTTCATTGTGAGGACCCATGCACTGAAATCATAGAAGGGCGAAGTGTTGCCTTGCGGCAAGGGCGCGTTAAGGATCACCAGAAACAGTCCAATGAAGAGGACATAGATGACAAAAGTCATTACCAAGATGGCTCTCCATCTACGCTCTCCGAAAAGCCAGATAATGGCCGCAATAAAAAATGGTGCGCTGAAATATATGCCCACCGGCTTCAAAAGCCAGGCAAAGAGGAAGGGAGTCAATAGAACGGCAAACATGCGAAGGACTGTGCCCGGTTCGCTGAGGTCAGCCTCGTCGTCACTTTGACCGATCGTACCTTGCGCGGCCGAGCCGTTTTTGTACTGAAACCAGATATTGCCCAACGTCGCGATCAGCAAAAGCCCGATTACTACGCGTGGCCAAGCGGTAGCTCCAAAACGATAAATCTCAATCGGCTGATTGAATTCGAAGGAAAAGGCATAAAAAATCACGACAACCAGCAGAAAAATTACCGCCTCTATCACGTGGGTGCGCGTCAAACGTCCCAATGTTCCTACCCCTAATTCGCGTGAAAAGGCGCGGCACCCATAGGCACCACGCCATTAGTATTATATGCGACTTACTTCACATCCAGGCCCATGGCCTTGTAGACGTCGCGATATTGATCAATTGAGCGCGTGATCAACTGTTCAGAGCCTTCTGTATCGCGATAGCTATCGATCACAGTCATGAATTTGCTCTCGTTGAAGGCCTGATAGCTGTCCTCGCAATAAGCGCGTTGGAACGCCCACTGAAGCCATTCCACGTTCTCTGCAGGAGCATCCGCGTGGACATAGAAGCCACGGAAGCGCAGCAAAGGATCAAAATCCATCCCCATCTCGCGATGCGTGGGTACGTCTGCAAAGACCTCTGGACGCTCATCAAAGATTGTCAGTATCGGCTTGAACTGACCTGCATCCAGAAAGTTGCGCACGTCGCCTGGTTGCTCAAAAAGTGCGTCAACCTGACCACCAAGCAAAGCCCCGTAGCGCGGCGCACCTTTGTCGAAAGAAATCTGTTGGATCGACATTCCAGTGGCATCAGTGATGAATTTCATCGTCACTCGTTCCATGGAACCTTCTTTGGAAACGTTGGCGATCGTGGCCTTACCGTCCTGCGCCTTAACCCACTCAACAAAGGAGGGCCAATCGGTAAAGCGCGTTTCGTCTGCGCGGATATAAACCTGCGAGAACGTAACCTGGCTGGTTACCAATGGGATTAGGTCCACTGCGGGGTTCGGCACAGACGAGTCGAGGGCATGGGCTGACGACGCGTCGTCGATATGCTCCAAAACATTGTATCCGTCTGCAGGCGACGCCATGTAGGCGGTCATGCCAACAGTGCCCGATCCCCCTGGTTTGTGGTCGCGATTGATAGGGACACCAGTCAGTTCTGTTACTGCCTCGGCCATAGCCGCGGCAACCTGGCCTGAACCACCTGCGGGGCCGTATGGTACAACCATGGTCAGAGCGCGCTCTGGGAAACCGCCCGGTTTTTCCATCGTAGCTTCACTGCGCTTGCATTCGAACGCAAACGCTGTACCACCAGCAGCAAGCGTGGCGACAAAAAAAGTCACCCCAAATAGTCTTTTCATGTTTTCCTCCCTTACGAGCACTTCATTTTATTGTTTGCTCATAGCTTGTGTACGGTCTCACGATCACCTTGGATTGGTAAAGTTCTAGCATAGCCCGTGCGAGGAAATTGGTATTGGACAAGATTTGATCTGTCTAGAAATATATAAAATCTCAAATATAAAGATTTTATCCACGTCGCCTTACTTGCCAGACGAGCGGGCACCCATTTAAATGCCGCATCATTTGTTCAAGCGGACACGAAGAATACATTTGCCGCTGCTCTGCAACCGGATCGCGGCCTACCGTTTAATCATCCACGACCTAGTCTCATTTGCGATCAGGCTTGTTCAATCCAACATACTTTTTTGTTTCGAGTTATGGGACGAGCTTCTTTACGAACAAAGTTACCAGTTCAATTTTTCCAGACAGTTATTAGGTCATCAAAAATGTGAAAAAAATTTATTTTTGACAAATGGTTACGTTGCTATGCTAACGATAAATTCACTTGTAAAAATAGCAGACTTCACACATGAATAACGGGGATCATAATTATATTTGAAGCTTCCACATAGCGCAGCTTAAACTGTCATCCGATGAATTCCCTCGAATAGCTGTGGTTTTGACCTTTATTGAGTAATACTTGGTTTCGTACCGCCCGCAGAACTCTCTTCGATCCACTGCCTCGCCACCGGCGTTTGATAGCGTTCCGTCGGAATAAACCTCCGTCTCACACGAGATATTTGCACTAGCACCAAGTGCTAGTGCAAATTGAAGCGCTCAGATTTAACTGGAAATACCGTCTGTACACGTGCGCGCAGCTTCGACCGCCGCACTAACGCCAGTCAGGTCTACTTTGACCGGTTGGTTGGTTTTCTTTGGGAAGGCCGTCAGTGTCCCTTCCTGCATAATGGCATTCACCATGTTGTCGTCTTTGATAACAAAGTAGGCGCCTTTGTAGTCGCCACGCAGGTCTTTGCTTTTCATCCCACGGGCTTTGCCGTCGAACACAAACCCGTTGACGTCAATTTCGACCTTTTGTTTGTTTTTGATGTCAACATCCGCCAAAGTGAATACTCCAATGTACGCGTGCTTTTTATTCTTGGTAAGGCCGATCTGGACCGCGTTGCCAAAGTCATCTGTACGCTCAATCAAGCAAGCCTGACGCTCTGCATCGATGAAAACATTCCAACCTTCGACGGGATCGCCGTACGGCGCAAAGCCATCCTCAGCGCCGGGAATAGGATCCGATGCAAAAGCCGGTACGGCGAAGGTAGCCGCCGCAATAAAGGTAACTGCTGTGAATGGAACTAGTTTCATTTGTACCTCCCATTAAATCAGATTGAACAATGGTAGTTATTCTGAACATTTTCGAAATCCAGTAAAACCAGTTCTCATCGAAGTCGTCGAACAAGCTAATTACCGCCACTTCGAAATTTGCTGGTTTTTTTAAAGCTGCATTATCAGCAGAGCGGGCGCAGACGAATATTTCGGGAATGGCTGCATCGAACCCAATGCGGACACCGCCGGGCTCTGGAACGCAGTCATTCACTTTTAGCAACATGACCTGGCTTTTGCGACACGATCAAAATCAGCGCCTTTAGTTGTCAAGCGATCGATTTGATTATTGTACAATGCACGGCACAAGCCTCAGGCTACAAAGTAGGACGTTATTTCTCCCACTCCTTTGACAAAATGAGTTTGCGCTTCCGCATTTGGCAGATGGTCGCCCAGCGCATCTTTAGTTTGTGCTGAGATGTGGATGTGCCCCGACCTTCCTGTGGCCTCGAGACGGCTCGCAAGGTTCACGGTTTCGCCCCAAACATCATAAATTGAACGCTTTCGCCCAATAAGACCGGCAATAACTGGCCCGGAATGGACGCCTATGCGGATTTGCAGCCCCGCGCTACTTATTGTGCTGTCAGACATTGTCCTGAGAATGTCACGTGCAAAGCTTATGGCCGCGTGCGCGTGGTCCTTACGATGCAAAGGAATACCCGACGCCGCCATGTAGGCATCCCCAATTGTCTTAATCTTTTCGATACCGTGCATGGTGGCGAGATCATCAAAAGCAGTAAACAATCTAGACAATTCCAGAATTAAATCGCCGGCGTCCATGCGGGCCACCAGCGGCGTAAATTCTACAATATCTGCGAATATTATGGTTGCGCCGACGAAGCGATCTGCGATGTTTGTTTCGCCATCGTTTAGTCGTTTAATAACGGGCGCGGGCAGCATCGAGTGTAGCAACTTGTCTGCCCTGTCACGTTCGTATTTGATCTCATTTGTAAACGCTAATTCTTTAGCGCGCCAGCGACTACGTTCCAAGCATGCGTCCACGCGCGCGTGCAGCAAAACTGGGTCGATAGGTTTTGGCAAATAGTCCTCTGCGCCGACACTGATGCATTTGGCGATAGCGTCAGTCTCGTTGAGACCTGAAACCATAACCACGGGTATTTCCCGCCAAGACGGATCCTCTTTCATTCTTTCGAGGACGTCGATGCCATTCACCTCAGGCATAAGAATATCCAACAAAACAAGGTCGAATCCTTCGCGCATCAGGGACTTGTAAGTTTCCCTAGCAGACCCGACCGACCGCACACTGTGTCCTCGACGTTCCAACAACCGGGTCAGAATTTCGCGATTGGCCGCCTCGTCATCAATCACCAAGATGTGGCCAGTCAGGATTTCGCGACCGACTTCCGGGGCCGTAAGACTGCGTTCAAGACTGGCTGCAATTTCCTCGTCCTTGTTGCTCCGCTCTGCGTTATTCTGAATGTCTGACCCATTAATGGTCACGTCGATCTGGAGTGCCAGCCTACGCGCTTCGTTCAGGATAGCGTTTATGTCTCTACAAGCGGAAGGTTCGAGATCTACCTCGAAATCATCCAGCACCATTTCCGAATAGCCAATTATCGCATTGATCGGCGAGCGGAAATCATGCCGCAATTTCGCCTGAGCATCTTTGTCGGCAGAAATTTGGTGCACACCTTTCCCCAAAACTTCGACCATCTGAACAAGATTGCTTGCTGCGACACCGATCTTTTGCAAATCCTCCAGCGCGGCCTCTGGACCAGTTCTACGCACTTCTTCGATCAGCAGGTTATGAAACCCTACGATCGCCTCCGATGGCCCCTTGAGGTTCTGGGAAATGCTTGTGGCCAGTGCCAACTTGTCCTTTCGGTTTTTTGCAACCATGCCTCGCTACCTGTCCAGCAGTTTTTCGATTATTTCCAGCAAACCAGGAAGTTCAATCGGCTTGGTATAGAAATCATCGCAACCTGCATCCATGGCCTTGTCGCGATCACTCTGCATCGCGTGCGCAGTCAATGCGACAACTGGGATAGTTTTGGTATCCGGGTTAGCTTTTATCTTTCTTGTCGCCTCCCACCCGTCAATTACCGGCAGGCTTATGTCCATTAATATTAGATCCGGTTTGTCCGATAGAGCTTGTTCAACGCCGGCCCGGCCATCGCGGGCCGATACAGTTTGATAGCCTTTTCTCTGCAAGCGGCGCGACAGCATATCGAGGTTCATATCGTTATCTTCCACAATAAGTATCTTTGCCATCGCCTTAATCTTTCCGACTCATGAATAAACTTGTAGCTGGCGCTTCAGTGCAGCAAGTAGATCACCTCGACCCGTATCACCTTTTCGGATGACTTCCCCAGAATGGGCTTTTAACCAATCCAGTTCATCCCGCGTCAGGTCCTTAGACGTCGCTACAATCACCGGTAAATCTGCAAGTCCGTCGGTAGAGCGAACTGTCTTCAGTACATCGAAACCGTCCACATTGGGCATCATAATGTCCAATACCATCAAAGTCGGCCTTTTAGATTTCAATTGGCTAAGCGCGCCCTGACCGTCCGCCGCTTCGCGTACTGTCCAACCATTGCGCGTTAAAATACGGCGAAACAGGTTTCGCGTTGACATATCGTCGTCAACAATCAGCACATCCTTGTCGCGCCCCGAGGCGATTGCTTCCAGCGCTGCAATCAGACGCGTTGGATCTATCGGTTTAATCAAATGCTCGATAGCGCCAAAGGCAAGGCCCATGTCGCGATCCGCGACAATCGTGGCTAGAACAACTGGAATCTCGCAAAGCTTCGAGTCCGCCTTGAGTTCCTTCAACATGGACCAACCGTCGCGTTCAGGCATGATAACATCCAGTATAATGACGTTAGGCCGTTGCATTCGCGCGACTTCCATGCCCGCTGTTGCGTTCGGGGCTGTCAAAACTTCATAACCTTCCTCACGAACGATTTGGGCAACTGCGTTCCTTGCGTCTTCTTCATCATCCACGATCAGCACTCGGCCCAAAGCTGTTTCGGATGAGGCTTCGCTGTGATCGTCAACCAAGGTGGAAACGGTCTCGTAGCGCGCCGGGATTTCAAAAGAGAAGGTCGATCCAACACCCTCTTTGCTACTAACTGTAATGTGTCCACCCATCATACGCGTAAATTCCTGTGCAATCGCGAGACCGAGTCCGGTGCCTCCGAAATTCCGCGTAGTAGACTGATCAGCTTGTACGAACGCTTGGAAAAGCTTGTCGCTTTGCTCTGCAGTCATTCCGATACCTTCGTCTCGCACCGAAAACCGAAAGAAATCCGTGTCGTTTTTCCGGGTTTTGGAGACAAGAAGCTCAATCTTACCGCTTTCGGTGAACTTTGCCGCGTTGGACAACAGGTTGAAGAGGTTCTGCCGAAGCTTAGTTTTGTCGGTTTCAATCTCGTCATTATCTTCAAGATCTATAGAGAGAACCAGTTCATTGCTGTTCTTGCTCACCAAGGGCACCACGGTAGAAGCGACTTCGTCCAACAAGGGTCGGAGAGCAAAACGTTCCGGGTACATATCCATTTTACCGGCTTCGATCTTGGATAGATCAAGAACGTCGTTGATGAGCGAGAGTAGGTGTCGCCCAGAAGCCATTATCTTCTCCAGGTCATCAGTCGCTGTCTGGAACCCCATATCTTGTGCGTCTTCGGACAACATTTCGCTGTAGCCGATGATTGCGTTCAATGGTGTGCGCAGCTCATGGCTCATGGAAGCTAGAAACTGGCTTTTTGCTGAGCTGGAAGCGACAGCCTGTGCATTGGCCTCTTCAAGTTGTTCCTGTTTGGACTTTAGGTCGGATATGTCGCTATAGACGGCGACTGTACCTCTGTCGGGTGTCCGGCGTTTCGACACCTGAATCCAAGCGCCACCCAGTAATACTTCCTGGCGATCGCCATCTGGACGGCGATGTCGTGCAATCCGCTCGTGAACCCACTCTTCATCAGGTACACCGTCGGTATCAACCGATTTTCGTTTTAGTTGTAGCCGCAAGATGTCTTCGAACCGAGTGCCCGGCACAAGAATGTCGTCCACATGTGCGAAAATGCTACGGAACCGATCATTGAAGAGCACGAGCTGGTCTTCATTGTCAAACAGCGCAAATCCATCTGGAATTGTTTCAATTGCCGTCAGGATTGTATTGCGCTGCGCACGTGCCTCTTCTTCTAATGCGCGTCGCTTTTCCTGACTGTCGCGCAGCGCCCTCAGAGCTTGGGACATCCGACCTAGCTCATCAGTGCCTTCAGGTGGCAGGTCCACATCTCTTTCACCCCGGATCAAGCCTGAAATCGCAACGTTGATTGCATTCAGAGGCACAACGATCGACCTTAGAGCACGCCAAGTAAGGAGTGCTCCCATAATCACAATGACAATACACGCGATGATCGCTCGGTTCATCGCAGCCTTGGCGGCGACAGTTGCTTCGTTTCTGGTCCGGTCGGCACTTTCAGATAGGTCTTCGACCAGTTGCGTCAGCGTTTTGTCGACTTCATCACTAGCCACTCGGGCTTGTGCAAGTAAAGTATTTCCCAGCACTCTGTTGCCATCGGTATAAGCATCGGCCGCCTGCATGGAAGTTTCGAAATAGGAATTTGCCTGCTCTTGCACGTTTGCCGCGGAATCTGGCGCAAAAGCGGCAAGTTGTTCGAGACTGCTTTTGAGCTTCGTGCTTGCTTCATTGGCGCGACGTTCCGACAGGGTCAGCAAACTGACAGAAAGGTCAGTTAACCAGTACCTCATTTCCCCAAAATGACGGTCTGCCTGGCCAGCTACTTCCAGTCGGTGAAACTCAATGTTGGCGTCTTGTATGCGGGCTTGATTAAGCGCTAGATCGTAGACCATTACGATGGTGCTAACAACCAATGCAGCCAACAATAACGCAGACAATGAACCAATGCGCACCGGAATAGTGTTTTTGGACACCCACCCCCAACCGTCGCTTACACCAGATTTTTGTTTCATTTAAAAAGCGTTATACTAGGCAGCCGACTCATAAAACTCGATCCACAATCGTATCGAGGCCAGTTTGATCATGGCCATGAAGTTGCGTGACGTTTTCTCGTACCGGGTTGCGATACGTCGGAA
>NZ_JBXWRL010000069.1:0-18629 GCF_059612885.1 Ruegeria sp. YKSD179
CGCTGTTCCTGAACCAGACCGTCTGGGGTATTCGCCTTTACAAATCGCTTTTTTTCTTTCCTTTTGTCATCTCTCAGGTGGTCGTAGGCCTTGTATTTACTTGGTTTTACGATCCTACTTTCGGCTTATTGAATGAATTCCTGAGTTTCTTTGGCATGGGCCCACTCAATATTCTTGGGGACGAGAGGTTCGTAACCTACGGCATCATCTTTGCCGGTCTTTGGCCGCAGACAGCATATTGCATGATCCTTTACCTCACTGGCCTGAATGCGGTCGACCCTGAGCAAATCGAAGCCGGGCGTCTGGACGGTGCCAAGGGAGGTAAGATGCTCTGGCACATCATCCTACCTCAACTGCGTCCAGCGACTTTCATTGCTTTTGTTGTGACAATCATCGGCGCCCTACGTTCGTTTGACCTGATTTCGATCATGACTCAGGGGGGACCGTTCGGATCGTCACGGGTGTTAGCTTACTACATGTTCGAAGTGGCACTTTCCGAATACGGATTCCGGATGGGATATGGCGCTGCCATCGCAGTAATTTTGTTCCTGATAATGCTGTGCTTTATCGCCTATTTCCTGTGGTCAATGTACCGAGAAGAGAGGGGGCACTAAGATGTTTCCTAAACCCATCGAAAAACAACCCCGAGCGGCGCAGATCACCTATCAGGCAATGCTTCCGCTGGCCCTTCTATTGTGGCTTGGACCACTTTTAGCGGTTGCGCTGTTCTCGGTCAAACCAGCAGCGGATTTCACCAACGCCAATTATTGGGGTCTTCCTTCCAGTTTTGAGGGCGCGTTTAATTATGGGCAGGTTTTCTTTAACTCGGATATGCCCCGCTATCTGCTGAACTCTTTCCTGATAACGATACCTACCGTCATTGGAGCCGTCGCGCTAAGCTGCATGACCGGATTCGCTTTGGGCATCTACAAATTCAAGTCGAACCTTTGGATCTTCTTCATGTTCGTAGCGGGCAACTTTGTACCATTTCAGATTCTGATGGTTCCAGTTCGCGATCTGACTCTGCAATTAGGACTATATAATACCAAAACAGGCTTGGTTTTGTTCCACATTGCTTTCCAGACCGGGTTCTGCACGTTGTTCATGCGCAACTTTATCCGCGCCCTGCCCTTTGAGTTGATCGAGGCTGCGCGGGTTGAGGGGATAAGCGAATGGCGCATCTTCTGGTATGTAGTGTTACCGCTTATGAAGCCAGCCATAGCCGCGCTCAGCGTGTTGATATTCACTTTCATCTGGAATGACTATTTCTGGGCAGTTGTACTGACACAGGGCGCTGAAAGCCAGCCAGTGACCGCGGGTATTACCAGTTTCAATGCTCAATTCAGGGCTGCTTATCAGCTGATGAGCGCCGGTTCCATCGTGGCGGCACTACCTCCGGTGGCCATGTTCTTCCTGATGCAGAAACATTTTATCGCGGGTCTGACCCTTGGAGCCGTCAAGTAATGATAAGAACTTGGTCGCTTCATGACGACCGACAATCTTTGGTGCTCGCCGCACATCGCGAGCACCTACCGGAGGTCGTCTATTTCGGACCCCGTTTGCCAGAAGCGGAAAGTTCCGAAACTCTATTCAAGGCGTACGGGTTGGATGTTACTGGCGGAATGCTGGATGCAAACCCAGAATTATCAATTTGCCCCGAAGCCACGCGCAGCTTCCCCGGGCAGCCTGGGCTAATCATCCGGGATGGCGACGGTACGCCGTTGCTTCCCAAGTTCTGTTATGAATGCGAAGAGGTAACGGAACGGGACATTGTACTGACTTATCGAGATGAAACTGATCGCTTGACCTATCAGGCGCGCTTTTCGATCGACCCCAAAACGCATATCATTGAAGCGCAGGCAATACTTGAAGCAGATCGCCCCGTTCTTCTCCACTGGCTTAGCGCACCGGTATTTCCGGCTCCACAACTGTCCGATGAAATGCTCGATTTTGCCGGAAGATGGTGCGGCGAATTCCAAATGAATAGCACCGCATGGTCGCCCGGTATCAGATATCGTGAGAACCGTACTGGACGAACAGGGCACGAACATTTCCCCGGTTTGATAATTCCTGTGCGGGGCGCAACCAATGCGCAAGGTCAAGCGTATGGTTTTCATTTTGGTTGGTCCGGCGGTCACCGAATGGTTGCTGAGGAACTGCCAGACGGTCGACGCCAGATTCAGTTCGGGCAAGCTGCCCGGATGGAACGCGAGGCAATGACGAGGTTTGAAACCGCACCGCTTTATGCGGTGTTCTCGAATGACGGGATCAATGGCTGTGCCGTGGCATTTCAACGCCACGTCCGGGACCGAGTTGTATGCTTTCCAAAACCAGAAAACCCGCGTCCAGTTCATTACAATTGCTGGGAGGCCGTTTACTTCAATCATAACCTGCCAGAGCTGAAGGATATTGCTGAACGCGCCGCGGATCTTGGGGCCGAACGGTTTGTGTTGGACGATGGCTGGTTTGGTCAGCGCGATGATGACACCTCTTCCCTGAGCGACTGGGAAGTCGACCCTCGTAAGTATCCAGAGGGTTTGGATCCGCTGATCACACATGTCCATGAACTGGGCATGACGTTTGGTATTTGGTTTGAACCCGAAATGATCAACCCTGACAGTTCGATCCACCGGGCCCATCCGGAATGGGCGTTGGGAGGCGAAGATCAGATCCTGGGACGTCAGCAAAAGGCATTGAATATGGCCTTGCCCGAAGTTCGTCAGTTTCTTTACGAACGGATGGCGGCGATTCTCTCTGCGCACGACATTGACTACATCAAATGGGATCACAACCGCGTTTTGCCGATGCCCGACGCCGCACAAACGCGCGGGTCATACGCTTTGATCGACCGATTGCGGACAGATTTCCCGAATGTTGAGATAGAAAGTTGCGCTTCGGGCGGCGGGCGTATTGATTTTGGGATACTCAAGCGCACTCAGCGTGTGTGGTTGAGCGATAGTAACGACGCATTGGAACGCCTGCGTATACAGCACAATGCGGCAATCTTTTTGCCGATGGCGGTTACCGGCAGCCATGTTGGGCCGCGCGTTTGCCACACTTCGGGAAGGGTTCTTGACATCCGTTTTCGTGCCTGGATTGCTGCACAGCGGCACATGGGCTTTGAGATGGATCCGCGCGAACTGACCAATGAAGAAGCTCAGGTCCTGCGTGAAGTAACTATGTGGTGGAAGGCCAACCGCGACTGGCTATATCACGCCGATATTTTGCGGTTGGACAGTCCTGATCCGGCTGTCATTGCTGAACAACAACAGGCGAACAATGGCTCTCGTTTTGTGGTTTTTGCCGGAAAGGCAGATACTTCGGCCCAGATCGCACCGCGACCGTTACGCCTGACCCGATTGGAACCCGACGCACTTTATCAAGTTGGGTTGCGACGCACTGCCGAGGCACCTCCGACGTTGTCGCGCGGCAACCCGGTACTAAAGCAACAACCGGTCACGTTGAGCGGACAATATCTAATGAACTATGGGCTAACGTTGCCGTGGAGTTTTCCACAAAGCATCTGGGTCATCGAAGGTAAAAAGCTATGAGAATGAAAACAGCCAGAACGCGAGCCTCTATTTTTCGGTCACCACATACGCCCGCCATCAAAAGGAGAGAGCTATAAATGGAACAACCTGCGACTTTCCACGACCTCGAGGGCGCATCTGTCTACATCACCGGCGGCGGATCCGGTGTCGGAGCAGCCCTGACTGATGGGTTCCTAGCGCAAGGCGCCAACGTTGCGTTTATTGGACGTTCCGATGCCAGTGCGTTCGTTGAAGAAATGCGCGATAAGCATGGCCGGACACCTTTGTTTCTACAGGGAGACATGACCGATACAGAGCTGCTGCGTGCTACAATGGTTAAGGCTGCCGAGGCGCATGGCCCAATCAATGTGCTGATCAACAATGCTGCCAACGACCAACGTCACACGCTCGGGGAAACTACACCTGAGTTCTGGGACTGGATGATCGAAGTCAATCTCAAGGCCTATTTTTTTGCCTGTCAGGAAGCCGCACGCCAGATGCGGGACAAAGGTGGAGCAATCGTCAATTTCAGTTCAATAAGCTATATGATGGGAAATGCGGGTTATCCAATTTACGCGACGTCGAATGCTGGCATAACTGGTTTAACGCGATCCCTTGCCAGGGAACTTGGGCCGCAACGCATCCGTGTTAATGCACTGGCTCCTGGCTGGGTATTGACGCAAAAACAGATGGACAAATGGGCCACGCCCGAAGGTTTGGCAGCCCATTTGGAACGGCAGTGTTTGAAAGAATACCTGACGCCTGAAGACATGATTGCACCAACGCTGTTTCTTGCTTCAAACGCAAGCCGAGCCATGACCGGACAGTGCATGGCGGTCGACGGCGGCGTTGTAGTATCAGGATAAGTCGATGAAAACAGAATGGGTTGCCGTCGATTGGGGAACTTCCCACTTGCGCGCCTGGGCGATGCAGGGCGAGACCGTTTTGGATCATGTGCAATCTGAATGCGGTATGGCGCGGGTCGAAAAGGGGCGTTTCGAGGCCGCATTGTTAAGCATCACCGACAGCTGGTTGGGCTCAACGCCCACCGATGTTGTTGCCTGTGGAATGGTAGGTGCGCGACAAGGGTGGGTCGAGGCCCCTTATTCTGCAGTTCCCTCTGCTCCGATACCAAATATGCCAATTCGGGTGCCTGACACCGATCCACGGGTCAGAGCATTTGTTGTTCCGGGGCTGAAACAGAACTCCCCTCCGGATGTTATGCGTGGTGAGGAAACCCAGATTGCCGGTTTCCTGGGAAAGCATCCCAACTGGGACGGAGTGGTTTGCCTGCCAGGCACCCATACGAAATGGGCACAAGTCAGTGCGGGTGAAGTCATCAGTTTCCGCACATTTATGACAGGAGAAATTTTCGACCTGTTATGCAGCCAATCAGTCTTGAAACACTCGACCAGCGACGGATGGGATGATCCCGCTTTCTCAGATGCTGTAGAAGATGGGTTGTCAAAGCCAGAACAGCTAGCCGCGCGTCTGTTCAGTTTGCGGGCAGCTGATTTGTTGCATGGGCAGGATACGGGAACCGCCAGGGCAAGATTATCAGGACAACTGATCGGAGCCGAGCTTGCCGCAACCCGCCCCTATTGGCTGGGCCAACAATTGGCAATCATTGGGTCGGATGCACTGATTGATATTTATGCCAAAGCACTGCAACAGCAAGGTGCCGCAGTTGAAACCGCCAACGCCACAATGGTCACGCTTGCCGGTTTAAGCTTGGCCCGCAATTTAACGAGGCAAACCGTATGAGCCGACCAATAATTGCAATTCTGCGTGGCCTCACTCCGTCAGAGTCCGAAGCCGCGGGCCGCGCCCTGATCGAGGCTGGCATCGACCGGATCGAAGTTCCATTGAACTCGCCTGACCCGTTGAGCAGCATTGGTATTTTGTCCCGCAATTTTGGGGACCAAGCCTTGATTGGAGCCGGGACCGTTTTGACCAGCGATCAGGTCGATGCCGTGGCCAAAGCAGGTGGCAAACTGATAGTTTCGCCCAACTGTGATACCGACGTTATCGGGCGCGCCGTCGAGTTAAACCTCCAAAGCTGGCCGGGAATTTTTACACCGACCGAGGCTTTTGCCGCGCTACAAGCGGGGGCAACCGGCTTAAAGCTGTTCCCGGGTACAATGGCCGGACCTGAGGGGTTAGCCGCCATCCGCGCCGTGTTACCTGCCGACACTCAAGTTTTTGCCGTTGGCGGCGCAGGCCCAGAAAATTTTGGTGAATGGATAAAGGCTAGCGCTGACGGATTCGGCATTGGCTCGGCCCTATACAAGCCAGGTATGTCGCCCAAAGAGATCGGCGAACGTGCCCGACAGATCGTTTCAGCATATGACGAGGCAATTTAGTGAGCCGCGTCTACGACGATCGACCCTGCGAGCTGGGTGAAGGACCTCTTTGGCATCCAGAACGGCAACAGCTATTCTGGTTCGATATCGCGACCAAACGGATGTTAAGCCGAGAAGGAGCGAACCCAATATGCTGGAAATTTGACGAGTACGTTTCTGCCGCAGGCTGGGTGGATCGGAATACACTGCTGATAGCATCGGAAACCGGCCTTTGGCGATTTGGTTTAGAAAATGGTCAAAAAAGTCAAATCGTTGAAATTGAGACAGACAATCCGACAACCCGCTCCAATGATGGGCGAGCAGATCCATGGGGCGGGTTCTGGATTGGAACTATGGGCAAACAAGCTGAGCCGAGCGCAGGAGCGATATATCGATTTTGGCGCGGCGAACTGCGTCAATTAGTTTCGGACGTGACAATTTCCAATGCGATCTGTTTTGCGCCAGACCGTTCGTGCGCTTATTTCTGCGATACGTTCACCAAACAGGTTATGAGGTGGACGCTTGACCCAGAAACAGGATGGCCCGTGGGCGACAGCCACCTTTTTCTGGACCTTCGGGATGACGGTCTGAACCCTGACGGTGCCGTCGTTGACGCGAACGGAAACATCTGGATCGCTCAGTGGGGTGCGGGTCGCGTCGCCGCATATGATGCTAATGGACTCTTTATTCGGGCGGTATCAGTTGATGCGCAGCATCCCTCGTGCCCCGGATTTGGCGGTCCTGACCTGACGACACTGTTCTGCACGACAGCCCGTGAAGGGCTGAGTACGGATGCCATCAAAATACAACCTTCCAACGGGATGACCTTCTTGAAACAAGACGTCGCCCGGGGTCAAGCGGAACACAGAGTTATCATATGAAACCGGAACTTGGCGTTTGCTACTATCCCGAACATTGGCCCGAAGAGATGTGGGTCAAAGATGCAGTAAAGATGGTGCAGACTGGCCTGACCTGGGTTCGCATCGGCGAATTTAGTTGGAGCCGGATGGAACCTGCACCGGGCGACCTGCAATTCGGATGGCTGGATCGAGCGGTCGAGACATTGGGAAAGGCCGGTCTCAAGGTTGTCATGGGTACACCGACGGCGACACCGCCGCGCTGGATGCTGGATAAACACCCCGACATGCTAGCCGTCGATGCGCAGGGAAACCCCCGCAAATTTGGATCGCGCCGCCATTACTGTTTCAGCCACCACGGTCTTATCGAAGAGTGTGCGCGGATAGCTGGAATAATGGGCGAGCGATATGGCCAAAACCCTTATGTGGCTGCGTGGCAGATCGACAATGAATACGGCTGTCACGACACAACAATCAGCTATAGCGCCGCCGCGTTAAACGCCTTCCGCATCTGGTTGGCAGATCAATATGGAACAGTAGAAAAACTGAATTCTGCCTGGGGGAACGTATTTTGGTCAATGGAATACAGCAGTTTTGAGCAGATCGAACTGCCCAACTTGACAGTGACCGAACCTAACCCGGCCCATGCGTTGGCTTTCAAGCGTTTCAGTTCGGATCAGGTGGCGGCGTTTAACAAAGCGCAGTGTGATGTTCTGAGGAAATTCACAAAAACACCGCTGCTCCACAACTACATGGGGCGCGTTTTGGATTTCGATCATTACAAAGTCGGCGAAGACTTGGACATTGCCACTTGGGATAGTTATCCCATTGGATTTCTTTCAGACCGCTTGGAAGCCGACAGCGAGCATAAAACAGTGTACCTGCAACAAGGCGACCCAGATATGCAGGCCTTCCATCACGACCTTTATCGCTCTGTGGGGCGCGGGCGCTGGTGGGTCATGGAACAACAGCCCGGACCTGTAAACTGGGCACCATATAATCCGGCGCCATTGCCCGGTATGGTTAGACTTTGGTCTTTGGAGGCGGTCGCGCATGGAGCGGAAGTCGTAAGCTATTTCCGCTGGCGCCAGGCGCCCATGGCACAGGAGCAGATGCATGCAGGGCTACTGACTCCTTATAACCGTGCAGCCCCGGCTCTGAGTGAGGTGCGCCAAACTGCAGACGAACTGGCCGAGCTGGGTGACGTTGAACAGAAACAGGCACAGGTTGCAATCGTGCTAGACTATGCATCGAATTGGGCTTGGGAGACACAACCACAGGGCGGTGGGTTCGATTATTTCCAGCTTGTCTTCTCCGCTTATCGTTCTTTACGAAAGGCGGGTTTATCGGTGGATTTTATACCACCGGATATTACCCCCCATGGCGCATATAATTTGATCCTAGCGCCCGGGTTGGCCACACTGAATGACGAATTAGTCAAGCGTTTAACCAGTGTGTGCAATCTTGGCATTTTGGGACCCCGCACAGGAGCCATTACCAAGGATTTCCAGATTCCTGATCGCGGTCGGCCAGGTGTCGATTGTTTGGACTGCCAAGTGGAATTGGTCGAGACCCTGCCCCCCAACATTTCCCGTGCCGTTCAGGGCGGTGGAGCAATGCAACATTGGGTGGAACGTCTGTCCGGATCGGCCCGGGATTTACTTTGCTTTGAGGACGGCACTTCCGCTTTGAAAGAGGGCGGTGGCCTTTGGTATTTGGCCGGCAATCCGGATGACGCGTTGTGGGACCGCGTCATCAATCTGGCCGCCCAAAATTCAGGCCTGACCCTGCACCAAATGCCGGAAGGGTTAAGGCGACGGGAAACGTCAGACACAGTTTTCTTGACGAATTACAACGCGCACCCCGTCGAATGGCATGGACAAATCATTAACGGTTGCGATGTCGCGATCATTAAGCCAGAATCTCATGATCCTGCCTGAAAAGCGACGCGAACATCAAAAAATTTGATAACGCTAACATAAGCTGTTAGGGGCGGGTTTGCTGGTCTCGTTCACGAACAGGTTTCATGCATGAACTACACTCGTTCCGATTTCCCGGAGTCTTTCCTATTTGGTCTCTCGGCAAGCGAGCCTGGCGCTGAAACGCAGACCAAAGGATTTGACAGCTTCCGGTTCCCGATCCACTGGCACGAGGTGCTGCCCAGGGGACGTGGGCAACCTGATGGTGTCGGCGTCGCCCGTGTTGAAAGACTGGTCGAAACGGTTCTAGAGCGAGGGATGCGACCTTGCGCGGTTCTCGACGCCACTCTGGTCCCATCGGAATTGGCTGATCTGGGCGGTTGGCGCAATCGCGATACAGCGGATTGGTACGCCGATTTCAGCGAACTCGTGACGACAAAAATTGGGGACCGCCTGTTCAGCACGGTTTCGAAAGTATCCTCGGAAATAGCGACAGACCAAGATAGCAGGTCGTTGGCCCGAACCTTGCATCATCGCTTGTTGGCCAATGGCCGCGCCAATCGAGCTATGCGAAGCCTGGGCATGAGCAATTTGGGCGTCGAAATTGACTTACAAGACCCTGGGCATGCCACGCTTCTCTCAGCCATTTTTAGTGGTAGCTACCCACAAGACTTCCGCGCCTCTCTTAGTGCACATCTTCCAACGGGGTGGGAGCAGGATTTTTCCACCATCGCAACCCCCGTTGATTGGCTTGGAACCACGGTGCGTGAACCCCGTAATCTGAAATCGCTTACCCCCTTGATTGCAGCGGAAACCCCCGACACAGCAATTTATGTTTCGGTTCTAGCGGAAAGTGAATCAGATCTTGTGAATCACGTTGACGCTATTCTCAGTTCAAGCGCCTCTATGCCCATATCAGGGCTTTTCGTCCAAGCGGAAAATCTAGAAGTCCTTGAAGCGTTGCAAGCTGCATTAACATCAACAGAGCTTCCTGCGCCATGGGTAAAACCCACGGGCACTGTTCACGACCATTGGAACCTCATCGCGGACGTCGGCGGCACCAATACCCGCCTGGGCATTTCCATCAACGGAACCTTGACCGAGTTGCACAAATATCCGACCGGCACATTAGAGGACTTGCGCGAGGCACTAGTTGGTGTGCGAGAAAAGGTGGGGACAGCCCCCCACGCAGTAGTGGCAGCAGGCGCCGGGCCGGTTCATAATGGAACCATTCATTTGACCAACGCAAACCTGATGTTGTCCGAGGTCGAGCTTGCCCGTGCCACTGACGCGGAAAGAACCTTTGTAATTAATGACTTCACCGCAGCCGCGTGGTCAGTCGCGGATATCAGCGACGCAGACGTCGCGGTTTTACAAGGCGCAAATACTCCTCCTGCCGGGACCCGCTTGGTTGTGGGTCCCGGCACCGGTTTGGGTGTAGGAGCTTTGCTGTATTCCGAGGGACGTTATCATACCGTGTCCGGGGAAGGCGGCCATATGGGATTGTCACCGCGCCATCGAGGCGAAGTTGACGTTTTCGATGCGGCCAGACATATCGCTCCGGATTGTTTTTTTGACAACAGCCTCGCGCTGGAGGCCGAAATGTTCCTGAGTGGAACCGGTCTGCCTATTCTGTATCAGGCGGTGGGCGTGGTCGAAGGTCAGGTCAACAGTCAGGTTAAAAGTGCCAAGGATATTCTGCAAACCGCACAGGACGGAACCGACGCTTGCGCGGTTAAGGCTGCGCGCATTTTCACGGAACATCTTGGGGCGATAATGGGTGATCTCGCGGTGGCTCTGATCCCGGTCGGGGGCGTTTTTCTGGTTGGCGGTGTCGCTGAAAAAAACCGCTGGCTGTTTGGTCAGGATTTTCTGGATGCGTTCAATGCAGGCGGGCGATTCAAAAAAATTCGACGTAGCATGAACCTTTACATTTCCGAGCAAAAAGAGTTTGGCATTGTTGGCGCTAACAACTTCTGCAAAAATGCGCTGGTGCAAAACTAGGGCCTCGTTCGGCCGATTTTGAGAAAGGGATTCCGAAATGATCTTGTGCTGCGGAGAAGCCCTGATCGACATGATCGCCGAACCCACGTTGTCGGGACAGCAGGGCTTTGTCCCCCATTCTGGAGGGGCGGTTTACAACACAGCAATTGCGTTGGGAAGGTTAGGAGCCAGAGTGGGCATGCTCACCGGTCTGTCGTCAGATATGTTCGGGCAACAGCTAACGGCTGGCCTACAAATCAGCCATGTCGACACCACTCATGTTATTAAATCGAACAGACCCACGACTTTGGCCTTTGTTCAGCTTAAGGACGGGCACGCCACATACAACTTTGTTGACGAAAATACAGCAGGAAGGATGCTGACCGCTGCCGAAATGCCTGTTCAGCTACAAGGTGTTTCTGCACTTTATTTTGGGGGGATAAGCCTTGCTTGCGAGCCGTGCGCTGACGCTTATGCGCAGCTTTTGTTTCGGCATGGCGCTGATCGGGCGGTCATGCTGGACCCAAACATTAGGTCAGACTTTATCAAGGACCAAACCAAATATCGGACCCGGCTTAACAAAATGATCGCGCAAGCTGATATCGTCAAAGTTTCAGACGAAGACCTGGACTGGATTATCCCTGGCCCCGAAACCCTTTCTGAAAAGATCCCATTGTTAACGCAGGCTGGCCCAAAATTGGTTATATTGACCCACGGTAGTGCTGGTGCGACAGGATATACGGCGGATGGAAGCAAGGTGACAGTCCCAGTCCAGAAAGTGCAAGTTGTAGACACTGTCGGGGCCGGAGATACGTTTAACGCTGGAGTGCTGGCTGAACTGGATCAAGCTGGGTGCCTGACAAAACCCGGTTTGCGTTCTTTATCCAACGACGGCCTTAGGAACGCTCTGGAAAAAGGGGCAAAAGTTGCCGCGATCACTGTCTCGCGTGCCGGGGCGAACCCGCCGTGGGCCCATGAGCTTTGACAAAAAGAGACCGCTATGAAACGATCCGAGATCAACCGTATTAAGGCCGAGGCCCAAGCCTTCATCAACTCATTCGGTGCTGTTTTGCCACCATTTGCAGACTGGACCCCGGAACAGATGCGCAGCGAAAAAGCGGAAGGTATTCGCGCGCGAGGATTGGGTTGGGATATTACGGACTATGGACAGGGTCGTTTTGATGAACTGGGCCTGTTTCTGTTCACATTGCGAAACGGCGACGTCAATGATCTGAACCAAGGTCGCGGCATGCTATACGCTGAGAAACTGTTGATATCACGCGACAAACAACTGTCTCCTATGCATCGACATATCGTCAAAGCCGAGGACATCATCAACCGTGGCGGCGGTGATTTGGTGATGGAAATCTACGCCTCGAACCCCGAAGGAGGTATCGACAGAGAAAACGCTATCGTAGTGCCAAGTGATGGGTGCCCAGTCACCATTCAGCCCGGAGAATTGATGCGGTTAAAACCAGGACAAAGCGTTACACTCATGCCCGGCATCTGGCACGCCTTTTGGGCGGAACAAGGCGATTGTCTGATAGGAGAAGTTTCGACGGTCAACGATGATCGTACAGACAACGTTTTCGAAGATCCTATCCCCCGTTTCGCGACAATTGAGGAAGACACAGCTCCTGATTTCTTGCTGGTTTCTGATTATTCGTGACTCACGAACTTTGGTTCATCCCTGCTCGGGCAGTCTGGCTAGTGCCCTAAATACGGTGAGAGTTGTACGCATTTAGCCTATTGATCTAACATTTAGCATCGACGTTGGAACGAAAACTGATTGTGCGCTGACATTGGGAACAAACACGCCTGCAACTCATACTGATCGCCCCCTCGCTACGGCGGCATACATGATTTGTGCCATGGCCATCATTGGCGTGATCGACAATTTTATTGCTCCTTTGTCGCAACATATCGGTCTTTGGCAGTTTCACCTTATTCGTACCCTGTTTGCGCTTCCTCTTGTTGCAATGTTCTCGCTTTTGGGGTTAGGCACGTTGTTTCCCAACCGATTTTGGGCGGTGGCATTGCGTAGCCTGCTTGTTGCGATATCGATGCTGTTCTATTTTTCGGCGCTGGCAATGATGCCGATTGCACAGGCCTTGGCAGGGTTGTTTACTTCTCCGATCTTCATTCTTTTGATCACGTCCGGAATTATGAAACGCCGAATAGGTCCTTGGCGCGTTCTAGCCGTAGGTTTCGGGTTCATCGGGATTATCCTTGTGCTTCAACCCAATCCAGCAGATTTCGATTGGAGCATTTTCGTTCCAATTTGCGCGGGCTTTTTCTATGCACTTGGAGCTATTTCAACCCGTAGTCTTTGCAGCGGTGAAAGCACCGTCGCGTTGTTGGCAGGAATGTTGATTACTCTGGGTATTTTGGGGGCGATTGGCAGCATCACATTGGTGATTTTTCCAGTGTGGCAACCGGGTGACGAGGTGCAGTTTTTTTCCCGCCCCTGGGAATGGTCCATGCAGAAGGCCCTCCCACTACTCTTGTTACAAGCCGTTGGATCCATTTGTGGGGTTTTTATGATCATCAAGTCCTATCAACTTGGCGAACCGTCTTATGTTTCGGTTTTCGAGTATTCGGTGATGATTTTTGGTCCAGTCTTTGCATGGTTTTCATTTGGACAACCTGTCCAAGGCTGGCAAATTCTGGGTATCGCGTTTATCGCACTTGCTGGCATCATAATCGCTGTTCGGTCACGCTGATCAACCCGATCAACGCTTGCTGGAAAACTACGTAGCGCGGATAGAGTTAGGCCACGAGATTCTGGGTCTGAAACATGCAACAAAGCTGGTTGAAAGCTACGTCAAACGACAAACAACAAGTATATTGAGTACACATACCATTCGATTCTATTTCACGGCAGCATGCCCGAGTTAGCAAGGCGATATTTCCAGTCTCTTACTTTGTGGCATCACTTCACAGACGCGCCCAAGACTGTTTTTCCTTCCCAGAACACAGTTAACTTTTGCTCAATGAGTTCGGCGGCGAATACGAAATACTTCGACTTCCTCAGCGAGACCTTTAAGCGATTGGAGCCCCAGTGTTTCCACCCGCACAGGCGCGTAACCTTGAACATTTGACGTGATCAATATCTGCTCGTCCAAGGTCTTGCACAAACTCTGAACTCTGCTGGCCACGTTTACGGCCGACCCGACAACCGTAAAGTCAAGTCGATCCGGGCTGCCGATGTTGCCGAAAGTAACTTCTCCGAAGTCTATTCCGATCACAAACTCGATCTGTTCCCGCTTTTCCTCAGATGCGTTACTGTTGTAAATATCGAGGTTCGCTATGGCTTGGGTCGCGGCTTCGACCGCGGAATTGCAGGCATTTTCAGCGCCTGGTGTCGCCTCGAAAATCGCCAGAACACCGTCACCCATGAATTTTAGCACGTCTCCGCCATTAGCTCGAATTGGGTTCACCACCATATCAAAATAGTCGCCCATAATATCGAGTAGCTTAGCCGCTGGCCAGACTTCCGACTTTGCAGTGAACCCTCTTAGGTCTGCAAAAAGGATCGCAGCAGAAACGGTAATATGCTCACCACGTTTTATGTTTCCGTTGTCAATTTCCCGCGCCGGCGCATCACCCATATACGTACGCAAAAGGCTTCTTTGGGATTCCCTCATTGCGATTGGTTCCAACGCCGAAGACAATGCGTGCCGTGTGGCTTCGAGTGTGCGAATATTGTTTTGTGAAAAACCATCCGCATGTTCGGTGCAAAAGCTTGATCCCTGAACCGATCCGTCACCATATTCGAGAGGCATCGCCAGAAAATCAGTCGCGCCACCCTCTTTCAATTCCCGATAGACTTCGTGCATTTTCGACAGATCGACATCCACAAGCCTTTTGCGCAGACACGATCTGGTTTTGACCACATACTCAAATGGACTGCCGTGCCAAGCTCCTGAGTGGCGGATAGTGATCGGAACAGTATATTTCTGGGTCCCTTTTGGCGTCCATATGATCCCCCAAGCGCTTATGAGAGGATTGGAGTAGTTCTGCCCAATCCGCACACGCGAAAGCGGGACGCCCAGTTCCCTCAAGGCCGAGCAATAGTGTGAAACGACAAGTGTTTCATCGCCCAGAATCCGACCTACGGAATTCAACCAATTGATCAGTTCTTCTACCGTTTGCATCTAAGATTGATCCAAATTCCGATTGTTCGTCCAACTTAGTTCAAAGGGCCATGAACCACCCCATTGAACCCGACCGACAGAAACGATTTCGACCTAACTCTTCACCATTTTACCAAAAACTGCAGGTCAGTGAGCAAGAAGCCGTATCCGGACTGACTTTATATCTAGCGCCGCCTCAAGCCATGAACCAATTCAGCCATGACATTTACTTAATTGATCGAAGTTCAACCTTAGGCTTCGACTAACCCGCTTTGGGCCGATTACGGTTCTTGACGTATTCCTTGTGATAAGGAATGGCGCTCAAACTCGTATCGTGTGCAGCTACCAAATTCTTGACAAGTGCATTGGTCAATCGAACCCGCGGCGAGACCGCCGACACCAAATGAAACAACCTCCTGTCATTGAATGGGTTCACTATGAAGTCACCAATATAGGCCAAAGGCGCTGCCCCGACCGGGAGCCACAGTTCCAAGTGTGCAATATCATAAAGCCGTGGCAGCGCCTTTTCAGGAAGTTTGTCCATCCAATTCTGGTAGCGATCGAGTTGCCGCTCGTATTCAACTGTTTCGTCCTTGGTGCGGTCAGCACGTTGCCATTGACCAAGCAGTGCCCCGACACCTGTCATGGCGTTTGTTGGTTTTCCTATAACATGGCGCCACTTGTTGGCTCGGGTCATTTCTATTCCTGTTCCGCGCAAGACGACTTGAACACGTGGCGACGCCGCGACAAAGCGTACCCAGTCTGCTCGTAGCGCAGAACACCACCCTGTGCGCAACCGAGTCCTTTCAAGTTCAACCATGATTTCCTTCTTGGTCATAACTTTCTGTACGCGGGATGCTCGTCGTGAAAGCACAAGGAATGGCACACTTAAATGCTCGGCAAGAATTTGACCCACCTCTGCATCAATCTTGGTCGCCCAGTTCAAGTGATAACAATAAAAGCTTTTGATCTTGTTCAGGACCGGTATCGCGCTGCCAAGAATTATTCGCGAATCCCGTCCAGCCGTTATCGGCAAAGCACACTCATAAGCTGAAATGAGCGCTGCGACGTTTCGGGACATTCGAGAAGATATTTGGGCAAACAGAATGTCCTGGTCGGTCTCGAGTTCGGCAAAAGGGGTGTCGTCGCGGGGCCAGAACCTATGTTGCGAAAAGTTCGAAAGATCGAGGTAGTGATTGGGCATTAACCGGGTTACACGCTGGTCGCTTGTATCCCCGAAAAGCAGAAACTGCTTTCGCGTTGCGACCTTTTCGATATCCACATTTTCGGCAGGATCAAGTTCATCATCCACTGCAAGAGCCACGCTTGAGGCAAGGGCGTTGTTTTCTTTGTTAAATACAACCGAAAGATTTCCAGAAGGATCGCCATATAAGCGCATGCCGCCGGAATGTTTGACCACGACAAAAAACCTGCCTGCCAGATCTTCAACCCATCGTTCTCTTTCAGATTCCGAATCCCGATTGAGAATGACTTCTTTCCCAAGGCACTGTCCCTCTGGCGAGATCGCGATCCCAAGCATTAAACCAATCGGTTCGCCGGACGAGCTAATAATGCGACTGATTGGCAACGCCGGACAATGCTCGATCACCCAACCGTTCAACTGCGAGCTGCTCCACGCAGAACTGAGCGACGTTTTCGATTGTGACATTCTAAATTGGAACTTGAAGACTTGGCCAAAGTCCCAACTTTCAGCCTCGCAACGACGTTCGGCCAGAGTATCTTTGGTTATCACCGCCATATTTTTAATGTTTGCATAAAAAATTCACGCCTGCATATACGAAACGTTCAAGTGAATTTCAGATCAGAAAGTCTAAGGCGAAACCTTAGGGACACCGAGCACTTTGTAAAACGAAATTAACCGGCACCAGCCCTGCTGCATTTTGTTTCTGGGCTGATCTAATATGACATTTCAAGGATCGTCCGGTAAAACTTGCTCCGCTATTTTGGCCACTTCTTCAATATGTTCCCAACTGGCCCGAGCAGCAGCATCCGGATTACCGTCTGCAATTGCGTTCAGGATTTTCTCCATTTCGGGGATGGATTTCGCGAACCGGTTCGGAGAAGAAATCGTCATCGCGCGCAGCTGTGTGATACGTGCATTGACCGATTGCACCATCTCCCAAGCAAATTCCTTTCCTGCACTAATGAATATGGTCCGATAAAACTCGGTAGTGACAGCAAGAACTTCCTGCGGCACGTTGTTATTCGATGCCTCTTTTAACTGCTTCAGAAGTTCTTGCAGTACATCAAGGTTGTCGTCAGTGATTTTTTCCGCACATGCCCTCACGGCCAGTTCTTCTAACGAACCGCGAACCTCGTAAATCTGACGAGCTTTCTCACGGTCGATCTTGGCCACGATAGGCCCAACGCGAGGTAAAACTTCGACCAGGCCTTCGGTTTCCAATTTGCGTATCACTTCGCGAACAATGGATCGGCTGACACCAAGTTCCTCGGTGAGAGCCCTTTCTATGAGTCGGTCTCCAGGTTTGAAATACCAAGTGAAAATAGCAGTTCGCATGTTTTCATAAGCTAGCTCCCTCAAAGTTTTAGGAGCCTGAGTGATACGCAGACCTGCCGTGGCGGGTGAGCGATCCCTTTCTGGCTGTGGCGTGTTTTTCATGAACAACCCGGAGTTTTCCGCTTTTGCGCTGGTTTAACCAATCCAGCCTGATTAGCAAGATCGAATACGATGATAGGATGGTATACCAGCATACCACCTGTTGACAGTTACCCCCGTTTCATGTCAGCTAATGCAGTGTGAAATCGATTGAAATCTTCGAAACATGTCACTTGAATTGCAAAAACTGGTCAAATTTTCTGAGACCACTTTTATCGAAGGCGGCAAAACGGCTGGTTTCCCTCTGCAACTGCATACTGCAGCGGCCATTGTTAAAAACCCTTGGTTCGGGCGCGGTTTTGTCGAAGACTTGAAACCCGAAATTCAAGAGATTGCACCGGCACTCGGTAAGTTGTTGACAGACGAGGTACTCGCACTGACCGGAGGTGGAGAGGCCGTCGAGGCTTATGGCAAAGCGGCTAAGGTGGGTACACATGGTGAAGTGGAACACGCGTCAGCCCTGATCCATACGCTACGGTTCGGGAACTTTTTCCGCAATGCGGTAGGTGCAAAAAGCTATCTCAGCTTTACTAACGTCCGATCAGGCCCCGGTGGTACACTGGTAATACCCTTAATGGACAAACACGATGCGGGTCGGCGCTCACATTATCTGACCACCCAATTTGCAATACCTGATGCGCCTGCGCATGACGAAATAATTGTTGCGTTGGCCGCATCTATTGGGGGACGGCCACACCACAGAATCGGTGATCGTTACCAAGACCTTAAAGATCTGGGCGACAACACAACAACATTGGATGGTTGAAGTGTTGGCCTCGAAAAAAACTGTCCAACGCATCGGCGGTACATCTTACGAAGTCCGAGGCGAAGGCGACTGGGTGGTTCTGGTCCACGGTGTCGGCATGCAGCTGCGCGTCTGGGACCCTCAAGTAACTGCGTTTTCCGACAAATATCGGGTACTGTCGTATGATCTGCTTGGCCATGGTAACTCCGACTTACCGCCCGAAGAGGCAACGTTAGAGGACTTCATTGACCAACTTGATCACCTGATCACTCGACTGGATGCGCGAGGCATTCAACTTGTTGGACATTCACTAGGATCATTAATTGCCTTGGGATATTCACTGAGACGCCCGGAACGTGTCCAAAGCGTAGCAGCGTTAAACGGTGTATTTTGTCGTTCGGAAGAGGAAAAAAAAGCGGTTCAAAACCGCTCCGTTTCGTTGAGCCAAGGAAATGGAGAGGACCTTATTGTTCCAACAC